>CAXFCF010000095.1:0-5056 GCA_964000875.1 uncultured Candidatus Poseidoniales archaeon | reverse complement strand
CAATCCACTCGTGTAAACTCCAGTCGTGTAATAGTCGGCTGCCATTCCAATAGCTACGAACGGAATAAGGTCGAACGCACGAGCCGATGCGTTGGTGAGGACACCACCGACCGCCCTCTTCCAGTAGCGCCCAAGGTATGGAACGACTCGATAGATCTGGCGACCAACAATCTGCTTGTCATCCTCAAGATCCGAAGAATCTCGGGCAACACCGTCAGCCATCGCCCTTGTCATCGTCGGTCGGCGGTCGCTAGCCCCCCTTCAACCTTGCAATCGCATGAACTGAATTGACACCGAGGGAAGTTAAGGTGCGCCCGCCGGGATTTGAACCCGGGCAATAAGCTTGGAAGGCTCAGATGCTGCCAGACTACATCACGGACGCGTGACCCGCCGACTGACCTCCCCATCTTAACCCCGACGATGGGAGGCTTGATGGCTCGTACCCTCCGCCATCGTATCATGTCTCCTCGCAGGTGGCTAGGCGCGGTGTTCATCTTCGTCTTCCTTCCAGTCAATGTCCCTTTGCTCGCAGCACTGGCCGAGAAAGTAGGATCAACTCCCCTTTCACCATCCTTGGTGATAGGACTCTGGATACTCGGATTTGTAATATTCCTGTTTCCAGACAAGGAAGAGATGAAACGGCGGTTGATGATGCCCGAAGAGGAGTAATCAAGCCTTCATCGAAATGGCAACTGCCGTAGCCATCCCGTTGAGGACTGTCGTCCATTGACTGACGGCGTATTGCTCCCCTTCTACAACCGCGCTGTCCAAGTCTCCAATCTCTATCGAACACGGAGTAATTCCCATGCCCTTACCAACTGCCTTCTGAATCGCTTCCTTGCAGACCCAAAGCCGGTTCGTCATTTCGCTGGCTGCATTCGGATCGGAATCCCACTTCTCCTCCAAAGAGGTGCTCTCAGATGGAGTACAGAGAAAATCAAGGATGCCCCTTTTACGCTCGACTAAAGGTTCTACATCGATGCCAATCGTGTCTCTTCCAACTGCTATCGCTACCATCGCCAAACCACCGCTGTGTGATATCGAGACCGCTGGAGCAGAGGGACCCACTAACCAGGGCTTGCGATACTCGTCTCTCTCAAGAGTAAACGAATCGGGATCAAGGCCGACTCGGCGCAGGCACCATGCAAGAAGCCAGCGACCAGCTGCATGCTCCTCACACCTCTTTGCAATCTTGAAGGTCGAAGATTCCCTTTCATTCAAGAAAGGAACTCCCGTCAATTTGGGAAGCGGATCTCTAGGAACTGTCTGCTTCACCGGAATCCAAGCGGCGAACACATCTTGAGACAGATTGAGAGGAAGGTCGAGAACCATAGGTTCCGATATCGGTTTCCACATCATAAACACCAATTGGAAAAATCAAATCTTCAATTGCGAACCAAACTGAACTCATGCCCCTTTTGAACGGGTGACATTCCCTTTAATCTCAGACCCTTTAGTGAGATGATTGGTCGTCCTTCGATGGTCGTGACTAGGCAATCGTGAACGGTCACCCCTCCTTCCTCTGTTGCTAATCGGACGGAGCGTACTCGAAGAGAGTCGTCCTCTTCTGGAGTATTGTGGAAGTCGAGTGATGCTATTCCGACTGGGAGTGACTGGAGCTTATCGATTTCCATGGCAAGCATTCCTGCGTTCTGGAAGCAAGCCTCAATGACCATAGGTAATGCCTCCAAATCGACCTCGCCCTCAAACAATTCGACATTAGGGAGTTGGTGTCTCATCAAAGCTACACCATCACAACCGTAGGAATCATCGAGCATGAAGCCCTTACTGATTCCTCCGTGAGATTGGAATCTCCTCCCATGGAAGAATCGCTTGTAGACAAACGAGGGTGCGTATGATGCACCGCCCTTGTGTGGCAGTCCCACCTCTGGAAGATTGAGAAGACCCTTTTCACCTCCTCGCTTGAGCATCTTCACCTTAGTAGTGTGATGAATCCGTGGCTCACCGAAAACCTCGCCAGCCTTGTTAACCAAGTCCGATTCTAGCGTGCATTCTACCCAAACCATGTTGTCACTCTGATGAGATAACTTAGCGCGTACCCTAACCTTCTGCTCTTCTTTCATCACCTTGACCGGGAGCCCGAAGCTCGCATCCTCGAAGCCGATGACTTCGCATGCAGGCCACAGTAATTGAGCTCCTTGTGCGAACATCTCAAGCGCCATCACCCCTGGGTGATAGGGTACCTCGTCTATCGCATGATCGACTAGGAAGGGATAGCGTGTTTTGTCCAAGGTACATTCGTAGGCGAGAGAATTATGTTGGTCTAGTTCGACTATCTTATCTACGAACGGGAAGCGCTTCGCATCATCAAGAAGTGAGGCCACCTCAGCAGTGACTCGCTGAGGAGGTTCGCGCTCGCTACCGTCATCGTCCAACGCTCCTAACTTGCCAGCAATCACAACCCGGCGCTTCCCTCCACGGGTAACCTCGTCGACAAACAGCTGAACACCTTTCTCAACAGATACAGTCTCGATACCAGCCGCGGCGAACACCTTCTCTATCGAACCCTTGGTAGCCATGCCGACATCGCGCCATCCGGTCCAAGCAATAGCAACGGCGCGTGGTTCATTCTCGGTATGTGAGAGGCGAGACATCTCTGCGTCAAGGATACTGTTAGCCGCTGCGTAGTCTACTTGTCCACCATTGCCGAATCGTCCTGCGATGGAGGTGAAGGCACAACAGAACCGGAGATTAGCCCCGTTGTCCTTAGCGGCATTGACCAACGCTTGCCAACCGTCTATCTTTACCGACACCACTCGATCAAAGGTTTTCCAATCTTTATCTGCGATCAACTTGGAGTCTTCCAAACCAGCTCCGTGTATTATGCCGGTGACTGCCCCATGATTATTGTGTACCTTCTTCACGACTGAACGGAGTTGGTTTCCATTGGTCACATCGCAGGAGTGATATGAAGCAGTATTGCCTGTCTCCTCGATAGCTGCAATGGTTCGGTATATGTCAAGCGAACGCATAGTCTTGGACCATGCATCCTCCCACTGGACAATCGTGACCTTACCGTCCTCTGATTCGGCCTGCAGGTCATCGCGCATCATCATCTTTCGATTAGCTAGGCTCTCATCGTCCTCGCCAACCCAGTCGACCACAGACTTGTCCAACTTGGTTCGACCGAGAAGAGCGAAGTGGGTTCCAACGCCTTGAGCAAATTCGGAAAGCCCGATGGTGCAGGCTGCTGTTACTCCCGAACCACCTCCTGACACAAGATAGACATCGTCCGATTCCATTTGGAATGGTTCATCCTCCAGTGCTTCATCATACATGCAAACCCTCCATCGGCGTCCGTCGGAATCAATACCGATCTCCCTCGGCCCAAGGAGATGTAATTCTCTGAGCACTGTTTCAGCCATCTCTTCCGGATTAACCAACAGTTCAGGTGAGACATCCAAAGCACGGCAGCGAAGGTTCTCGCGCTCACGTGCGTATGACTTGACTATCCCGTGTGCCCCCGCTCCAAGTGCATTGAATCTGTGCCCACCGTTACCGTGCCTTCCATCGAGGGCGGACACGGATATCACGAAGCCGTCATCTCGGTTACCAAGTTTAGAGTCGACCGCCTTGAGTACTCCGAATAGACCATGGCACACCATGTTGGTTTGCTGCTTGCTCGTGATCTCTGCCCATGCCATTCCCGCAAGGGTACATGGAGATGTGTGAACAACACCCGCTATGTCAAAGTCAGCTACGAACTCAGATAGGCTTGCCAGTTGATCACGGTTGCCTGGATCCAAACGAATGATGTCCACATCGTTCTTCTTCTCTATCTTAATCTCGGAAACGATACTCGGATCGAGCATGACGCGTATCGCATCACAACCAATCGATTACAACCGCTTACAAATCGCATCACCGAGCCCCCATGAGTCATCGGTTACTATCACATGAGAACCTCGTAACATGAAAGGATGTTCGTCACCTTCTTCCACCTCCTCGACCTCTACAACCCAGCGACGAACGGTATCCTCGAATTCCATGGGTTCAGGCTCAGGCTCAGGTTCAGGTTCAGGTTCATCTTCTGGCTCCCCTACAACCTCAGGAGCAGCCTCCAATGAATCGGTTGGAGATACCACTGCTGCAACTGCAGTACCTGAATCACCCGACATGGTGAGGATATACGATATCATGTGCGCTAAGGTTGGATGCTCGCGGAGTTGGAACGACTCATCTACAGGCAGCGAGAATCTCGATCTGCAGTCAGCCATAATCTCGGCCTGTTTCACTGTGTCTATGCCGAGTTCGCCTTCCAGATCCTGATCCAGTTCAAGGAAATCTTCAGGATATCCCGTGTGCTTGACGACTATCTCAACCACACCTGCTGTCACCTCGCCCTCATCCGCAGATACACTTGGTGTCGAAGCCACTTCTACCACTGCTTCCTCTCGCAAAGGTTCTGGCTCTGATTTTGGTTCAGGTGACGATTCATTTGTCATTGACGCTACTTCAGTTGGTGGAGGGGAATCACCTGAACACATGCGTTCGATGTATGCTACCATGTGATTCAGAGTAGGGTGCTCTCGAAGTTGGAATGACTCATCGACAGGGAGGGAGAATTTCGAACGGAGATCCGCCATAATCTCGGCTTGCTTCACCGTGTCTATCCCCAACTCACCCTCCAAGTCTTGATCGAGTTCGATGAAGTCGGTAGGGTAACCTGTATGCTCGGCAACTGTGGCGACTACCGAAGAAATCACATCGGTGTTTGTGGAAGTAACTGGAGCAGGTACGGAAGGCGGTTCGATTACTGGTGTCGGTTCTGGGTCAACTGGCTTCGCTTTGACTACGGAAGCAGAAGTCTCAGGAACAACCTGTTTCTCTGGAGTAATAGGGGCTGTTAGTGTTGGTGAAGCAGTGACCTGCGGCGTCGACCACTCATCTCCCTGAACACCGCCAATTAGCATTTCATCGGTGTCTAGGTATGCAACCAACTTTCTCTCTAGAACCCGCGCTTCGACCGAAGATTCTGATATCGAAGATGCCCATGAAATGACCGAATCGGATGATATTCGGTTGGTCGAGCGTG
>CAXFCF010000094.1:0-5101 GCA_964000875.1 uncultured Candidatus Poseidoniales archaeon | reverse complement strand
CATCTTGGAATGGAATGGTGCCGCTGCCAGTTGGCGATCTGGCAAATTAATTCCCCACTCCTCGGAGTACCAACCATTACCATGTGATCGATAGTTGCTCTCAATCGTCTTGACATGTTCACTACAAACTTGGTGACCAAGTCCACGCGATCCAGTGTGAATCATAGCACAAATCTGCCCTTCAAAAAGTCCGAATGCCTTGGCAGCCTCCTCGTCAGCCACAGTGTCAATAACCTGTAACTCAAGAAAATGGTTACCTGAACCCAAGGTTCCTAGCGACTTCGAACCCCTCTTCCTGGCGCGCTCGGACAGGATTCTCTCATCTGATTCTAGGAATCCATTTGATTCCAGATTAGATACATCCTCGTGATGGCCGATTCCAAGGTCAGCTGCTGCACTGGCTCCCGATTCCAGAATAGATTCCAGATCAGCCGCCCCAAGTGAAATCCCCCCTTTACCCGAAGCACCTGCGGGGATGTCACGGGAGAGCATCTTTCCCAAACCCCGTAGATCAGGGATATCTTCTACCGTGAGTTCAGTCGCACAGAACCTGACGCCGCAGTTGATGTCAAAACCAACTCTACCGGGAGAAATTACACCCTCAGCATCAATGTCGGTGGCTACTACTCCCCCAATGGGAAATCCATAACCAAAGTGCCAATCAGCCATCGCCCAAGCTTCACCGACGACACCAGGAAGGGTTGCTGTGTTGACCAGTTGCTGTGGAGATCTATCGTCAGAGTGATTCTCGAGGTGATCCATGTCGGTAACCATTAGAGCGTCAACCTTCATATCGCCATGACGGGCGATTCTGGCCAGACCATCTGACTCCACGGAAAGATGTTCGCGCCAAGTAGCCAAAGCCCTCACCCGTCACTCGTCTTCGGCAGGGGTACAAGCAATTTCCCATTGGTTTTCATTCGTCGAATTGAAGTGGAGACCCCGACTCGTAGAGTCGGGAGGGATGAAGCATGGCGTTTGGTGACATTGATGTCCCGTTCTTCCACGAAGCAGGTCTAGTTCGCAAGAAGTGCCGTGTGACTGACCTCTGGTTCTGGACCCGTGACAAAAATCGAGAGACCTGTGGCGACACTGTCGAAGACGAGTACACCTTCATCGGCAACCCACTAATCGCAGGCTTTGAGGAAAGAGGTCGCGAACTGAAGGACAAGATGCGAGAAACATTCCTCTCTTTCTTCGAGGAGAAGGCTCATACTCGTGTAGAACCCTATCCCGTAATCGCTAGGTGGAGAGATGACATACACCTAACCATCGCTTCAATCGCTGATTTCCAACCGGATGTCACCTCTGGAATCATTCCCCCTCCCGCTAACCCACTTACCATATCCCAACCGTGTATCCGTCTGACAGATGTGGCAGCAGTGGGTCGCTCAGGCAGACACCTAACCACCTTCGAAATGATGGCGCACCACTGCTTCAACCGCCCAGAAGAAGGTGACATAGTATACTGGATTGATGAATGCGTGAGATTCTGCGACGAACTCTTCACCGAACGACTCGGAATCGAGGCGAATGAAATTACCTATGTCGAGAATCCATGGGCGGGAGGTGGTAACGCAGGACCTGCGGTAGAGGTCATTGTAGGAGGTTTAGAGTTAGCCACTCTTGTATTCATGAATTTGCAAGAGGATCCTGAGGGTGACATAGTTGTCAAAGGCGACACATACAGTGAGATGCCATTGCAAATCATCGATACCGGATACGGCCTAGAGAGATTCTGTTGGGCTGCTGCTGGCACCCCTACAATCTACGAATCAATCTACCCTGAGACTGTATCCATGTTAATGGAAAGTAGTGGAATAAACTCCACTATAGCGTCGTTGGAAGGTGTCGACACAGACCTGATGCTATCGGAACTCAGCCGTCTTGCAGGTATCCTCAACATCGATGTAGGAACCGATGTATCCTCGCTTTACGACAAGTTACAGGAAAGATTGGCAGATAGAGGAGTTTCCATCTCTCTCAACGATCTGAAATCTGTCGTCGAACCACTCGCTGCAGTCTATGCAATCCCTGACCACCTCCACGCTCTTTGCAACATGCTGGGAGATTGCCTCGTTCCTTCTAATGTCAAAGCAGGATATCTTGCTAGGATGTTGGCTCGACGCACTCTGAGGTTACGTGATTCAATCGGAATCAAACTCTCCTTAGCTGATTTGGGTCGCCACCACTTGAAAGTCAACATTGACTCCTCAGGATTCCGCCAAACAGATGAAGGCATTATCCGGATATTGGAACTCGAGGAGCAACGTTACTCGGAGATGATTCGAGCCGGTGAAGCGGCTGTTAGAACCGCGTTTAGAGACATACCAAAGGATGCTGAGGAAATACCAGATGAGATTCTTTTCAATCTCGCCGAGAGCCGTGGCATCCAACCGGAGATGGCGGTCGAGATTGCAGGAGGAATGGGGTGGACTGAACTCTCAGTCCGCCTAGGCCTGGCTGCAGACATGGCGGCAAGGCACGCAGCTCAAGCGAAGCAGGCTGCATCTTCAAAGCAAGATGCATGTTCACTATCCTATGGACTTGATTTACCTGTGACCGAGCAGATATACTACGAAGACACTAGTCGCATGTCAATAACAGCAAATGTACTCCATTGCCAGGAATTGACTAGAGAACAGATAGATTCTCTTGACCTATCAGTCGAAGTCGAAGGATTACCTTCACACCTCATAATCCTGAATCGAACCCTGTTCTACCCCGAAGGAGGTGGGCAACTTGGCGACCAAGGAACACTTCGGAACGGTTCGACCGCAAAAGTTCTAGACACCAGAACAGAAAACGGATTAATCCTACATCTTACTGACTCACCTCTCACCGGAGAGGTAGAAGTTTGCTTGAATGAAGCACGGAGGACTCAACTCATGGATCACCACACGGCAGTTCACATCGTCGGAGGTTCCGCGCGTGAAGTCCTCGGCCCCCATGTATGGCAGGCTGGAAGTAACAAGGGCGAGCGCTACGCTCGACTCGACATAACCCACTTTGAGAGATTGGATAGAAGTACTCTGGACTGCATCGAGGATGCAGCTAACAAGATCATCACCGATTCTTTGCCAGTCGAGAAACTGGTTCTTGACAGAGCGGATGCCGATGCTCAATTTGGATTCGAGCTGTATCAAGGTGGACCACCTAAACATACTGAAATCCGAGTGATTAAGATCGGTGAACACGACATACAGGCATGCGGAGGTACGCACCATGACTCAACCTCTGCTGTTGGCGAGGTCAGGATAGTTCGTAGCAGTGCTGTTCAAGACGGGGTGGAGCGTCTGCAGATTGTGGCAGGAGAGACGGCCAGAGAGCATGCGAGGGAACAAGAGAGGCTTCTCACCGAAGCTTCGGAGGTGCTTGGGGTGCAACCATCTGACCTCCCCACCACGGTTAGTAGGTTCTTTGAAGAGTGGAAGGAACAGCGCAAGAAAATCCAGCAACTAGAGGCAGAAATGGTTCGACTGAGGACTGGCGGAGGTGGCTCAGATAGCGTCACTAAGGACGGTATCAGGTATGTTGTTATGGAAACTGAAGGAGACAATAAGCAACTTCTCGCGATGGCTAGCGAGATTACGCGAGATCCCTCAACTCCTACTGTTGCAGTTCTAGGAAGTAAGGATGGCGGAGGGAAGTTGTTGGTAGCGATTACCGAAGGCTCAGCCGCTTCCGAGAAATACGATGCCACGGTCATATTGAATCAAATCGCGCCACTTATCTCCGGAGGTGGTGGTGGTCGACCCACCATAGCCCAAGGAGGAGGACAAAATCCCGATGGCGTGCCTGATGCGTTGAATAAAGCCAAGGAGATTATGGACATCTCCAACCAATAGATTGAACGGAATTGTAAGATAACGGGGGCAGACCAGTGGATTACCCTCGAATCCCTTTCTCTCCATCATCGGCCGTACGGTTCGGAGACCGATTACTAGTCGTTGGCCACGATGATGGTGAAATGGTTATCCTGGATGCTCTAACATTGACTCCCATATCTGCAAAAGCTATCCCGTTCCCTGCTCTACTCTCGGAATACGCTGTGTTGTCCGACGGTACACTAGTCGGCTCATGGGTTGAACATGAACTAAGGGTAGCCATAATGGCAGCCATCGATCTCAATAATGAACTCGCTGATGGCCCTACGAAGGATGAACTCAGGAAGAGTGCAGGATCAAATTCAGGTTGGACTGTGATTGCCGGAGCAACTTGGAGCCACGCTCTAGACTCCGAAACTTTGGCACTATGCTCCAATGGTAATCTAATCGCCTTCGCTTCATACCTAAGGGGGGTCTACTGCATCGACAAGGACTCAAATGAAATCTGGCGTGTCGGACTACCTCAATGGATTGAGTTCGATGATATCCCTGAAGCCGAGACTATAGTGAAGATGGAAATCACCGAGAAAGGAGAGTTATTCTTCTGGTCAATGGGTGGTGGTTGGTCTATCATCTCGATGGAAGATGGGGTAACAATCGAATCAGGCTGCCTTGACCTACAGATTCAATTGGAGAGGGCTTTTCACTCCGAAGGAGAATGGTTGCTTCAGGCATCTAATCACGAACTAATTGTTTGGTCACAGGGCGAAGCGAAATCAATTGGCAAGGCCAAAGGGATAATCGGTGATGCAACCAAGTCCGACGGAGTCTGGCGGGCTACAGGTTGGAGAGAGGACTTGGTTATCTCGAATAATGAGATTACGAAGCTGCGAAGGAACGAGGTCGGCATAGCAATGGTCAAGATAGCCAAAACAGGTTGGCTGGTGCTCGATAACTCTGGAACATGGTCCAGATTCGGAGAGTAATCACTCTTCTTCGCTGGATGCTGGAGCCTCAACTGCTTCAGTCGGCCTCGATGCATCGAAGCCACACCTGCCGCAAGTTTTGCGATCCGAGTGATTGGCTAGGAAAACACCTGGGCCACACTTAGGGCACACCTCGTTATTCCTGACGAGCTTGCCATCGTTAACTGAGTAGAGCGAAGTTCTGTTGGACATCACTCCTCACCTCCTTGTATCTCTTCGGATTCTTGTTCTTCCTCAGTAGCCTCTTCCGCTGCTGGCTCTTCGGCAGGTGCTGCAGGTTCCTCATCG
>CAXFCF010000093.1:0-5101 GCA_964000875.1 uncultured Candidatus Poseidoniales archaeon | reverse complement strand
CAAGGGCTCACCTGAATCGACAATCTTCTCCAAACGTTCTCGGTACGCGGGTGTGCGGAATTTCAGAATGCTTTGGTAGAGCCTCAGAGGCCTCCAAATCTCGGGTATGCACACTTTCCCCGAACTCATCTCGATGTCCATCGCTCGAATCATGTTGTAAGCAGGACGGTTGAGTTTCATCGTCAATGATCGGGAGAACTTGACACCGATGAGAACTGTGACGATTACCATCAGGAAAGCGGTCAGCATGGGGATCCATTTCGATTCGGTGAACTCCACGCCGTTCCAGAACAGCATTTGAGCCATGATTAGTGGACCAACCAGCATGATGAATGTCACTTGTTCGTTGGCTGGTTTCCTCTTGCGTTGGAATTCGATATCTTTCCATCCTTCATGATCCGGCTTCCAAGGCTCGAAAATTAGCACCTTTTCCCTCTCTGCCGCTTTCCTAACAGTTGAGTGTAGTTTCGCGGTACGCATTAGTTGTGAGTGTTGCATCCCATCCATTCCCTCTGCCCAAAGCTGGTTTAGTCGCTCGGCAGCGTCAGCGTACTTGCCGAGATCGGAGAGGATGGCTACCTGTTCTATCAGCGGTTCTGGGTCGGTTGGTTCTACCTCACGGCGAGCTTGCCACCAGTCGAGAGCATCTTCGAGCATTCCAAACTCCTCGATTAGAATCTGCCCAGCTCGCCACCAAGCAGCTCGGTTGTCTGGGTCATATTCCACGGTTTTCCTGCATGCCCTGAGGCAACGAGATGCCTCGTTTAGGGTCGGAAATCCGGTTGTTGGTAGTTCAAGGCGAGCACGCATCCACCATGCTTCGCCGTGTGACGGTTCCTCAGATATGATGGCGTCACTAATTCTCGCCATTTCGTCTCTGTCGTCCACCGCTTCCGCCTCTAGAGCCTCAAGCCAGAGGTCTTCGACATCCACCGCCATGCCAGTCCGAGGTACAATTGGTTCTCAATCTCACCGGAGGGGCTACTTGGTGAATCAAATGGCACAACTTGAAAGGCTGGGGCTAGATAGAGGAGGTGTTGGACATGCCTAAGGTGAGGAAACCGAAGAGTGGGTGGCCGCGCCCGGTTACCGTTCGTAGGATTCGCAAGCGAACCCCTTGGTCTGGCATGCCGCCATGTCCAGAGTGTGGTACGTACACTATGAAGCGAGATGAGAGGCGCAGTGAGATGTTCTGCACCAATTGTGGAAGGACTCTCTAGTCATTTCTTGAACGGGTTGTTCGGGTCCCTGTTGTGGGCGTGTCCTGGTGGCTTGCGCCTGAATCGTCCTTTGCCACTAGGGCGAGACTTTCGTGATGGTCCACGCTCCTGTCGCTTATGGGAGCCACCTCGTCGTCTATCCCTCTGTCCTGAACCAGACCTTTTGCGATCTTGCTGCGGTCGCGAGTGCTTACCTCCCGAGCCGCCTCGGTGTCCACTAGAACGATCATGGCCGCCCTTGAACCCCTTGTCACCGCTTCCGGGGCTCTTTCCGCCTCCTTTTGGTCTCGGCTTTGAGCAGCGATTGCAGTTTTCTCTGAATGCGAAATTTCGGTTGTTACACTCTGGACAGAACCAGTCGTTTGCTCCATCTGGGTTCCCTTTACCGCCTTCTCGCCCCCTTCGTTCCCCACGGCGTTCGTTTCGTCGTCGGTCGCCATGCCTTCGATCTCCACGGCGGTCATTCCAGCGTCGGTCACCATGTCGTCGGTCGCCATGCCTTCGATCTCCGCGTCGGTCGTTCCAGCGTCGGTCACCTTGACGCCCTCGCCCTCCACGATCTTCGCGTGATCGCTTTCGGCTGATGACGACGGTTTTGCCAACCATTTCGGCAGGTTCGAGACCTCGAGCTACTGGCTTGATGTGCACGAGTGGAGAGTCGACAGATCCCAAGACCGTCTCTACTCTACCTAGGGCAGTTCCGTCCTCGGTCGCCATGTTGGCTCCCAAATGTGGTGAATCACCTCTGTATGACGCAAGTAAACCACCTTCGTGGCTCACTCTGAGTACCTCACCCTTGAACGCCATAACACTGCCGCGGCGCCCTTCGGCTTTCACAGTTGGCCTTACTCACGGCGTCGCAGCACCAAGCCTGCACCGAGCATCGCAAGCACCGCGAACGCAGCACCTGGGCCTGGGAGACCTCCACTTTCCTCTTCGGAGGAGTCAGCAATCACAGGTGGCAAGGTGTCAACGACCTCGAACAGGAATGTGTTGTCTACCACTTGCTCTACTGAGAAGCACTCGCCAGAGGAATCGCAAGCTTCGACAGTGACGGTGTGCTCACCCTCGACCAGAAGGTCGAATGGAATTTCATCAGTCTCCCATGAGTTTCCAGTCACCTGCACTTGACCCTGATTCACGCCATCGATAGAGAGTGTGAAAGAGACAGGCTCGCCGTCTGGGTCAGAGAAGTATCCTCGAAGTATGAAGTTGGCATCAATCCACTCGCTGCCACTAATTTGTACGGTAGGCGGTAGACTCAACTTGGCAAGTCCAAGGTCGAACTCGTAATCAAACGCTGCCATACCGGCTCCGGTTGCCACCACCCTTAGGCTGATTGCTCCCGGGCTCAACTCACCGACGGATAGCGTTGCTGTGGTCTCAGATCCATCCACATCAATGTCACTCTCAATCTCGATAGGGCCTTGGATTAAGGTCAGCTTGACATCCATCTCGGATGGGGCGTTGGAAGTTGGGGTTAAGACGACCACGAGTGAATCCAAGGTTTCTGCGGTAGGTGCGCTGACGCTCATGATTGGCGCTACAGTGTAGGTTCTCTCACCGCTTACTTGGCCTGCGCTGTCGGTCGCTTGACAGGTGATGGTGGTGGTTCCAGATCCAGGGCTGGTCACCACCCAGTTATTGTTGGATGCTTCAGTCAGACTCCAACCACTACCGCCAGTGCAATCTACATCCAGTAGTCCGGCTCCCATTTCGTCGGAGAACCAGTTCAAAACATCGCTGACATCGAGCACAGGTTCCTCCTCACCCAGTCCTGCGATTGGGATTATGTCACCATCCGCAGGTGCGGATTCCCTCCACTGTGGAGGGTCATCTACAGGCGGTGGCGAGGTGGTGAAGTCGATGAAGTACTCACGCAGGGCTGGCCAGTCGCCTCCGTCGTAGGTGAACACTTTCTGGAATTGTACCCCATTGCTCACAGCAGTCAGGCTGTAATCCATCTCATTGGTGCTAGTGTAGGTCTCACAACTCTCCTGAGGAGTGTAGGTGACGCCGTAGTCGTCAGCTTCCTCATCATCTTCGGTGTAGGAGACATCACAGTCCTGTGATTCAAAGGTTTCAGAAATTCGTAGAGGCTGGCTTTGGCTCGGGTAGGTGAAGGTAAACACGGCGTTGGACAGGTTCGTACCAACGATACCCATTGTGAAGTTCGAAGGGTCGAAGATAGGGTCGAACGAGACCGTAGCATTGAGGTAGATCACGGTATTGCATCCCGTAGAACCATATCCAGTAGGGCCACATCCGTTGGCAGTGCCAGGCCCGTTTGGAATCTCTTCACAGGAGGGGCTTCCAGAAGGTCCACCGAACTGATCTTGGCAACTCCTGCGTTCAGGGTGACCCTCGGGAATCAGGTTCTCCTCTTCCAAGGTCATTCCTGCTTCATCCCAAGTAGCGTTGTTCCAGTTGACACCCTGTCCACCTCGGTGGCTTGGTCCTCCGCGGAACCCGAGTCTGGTGTAGGTCTGGACTACGCAGTCCTTGCCGACTGCTTCGACGCCATCCCTCTCATCGGTAGATAGCCAACCATTGTCTCCTCCGGGCAGACCC
The DNA here is from genome assembly GCA_964000875.1 of uncultured Candidatus Poseidoniales archaeon. Lineage (GTDB taxonomy): Archaea > Thermoplasmatota > Poseidoniia > Poseidoniales > Thalassarchaeaceae > MGIIb-Q1. Next base: position 1,310 of record CAXFCF010000093.1, on the reverse strand, counting down.
TCGAACAGGCCGTCCAGATCACCTCTAAGGACAGCTGAGTCAGAACCGTTGACATAAGCTGCAGCCTTTACGGTGCCACCGTCCCATGTGTCGTCTACATCAATTGTGAACTCAGCGTAATTGTAGTAGAACATGTCTTCGAAGGAGATGCCTTCACAATCCGCTTCGATTTGCCTGCCTTCTGTTGCTAGGGACTCGATTATTGGCTCTTCGATATATTCGTTATGGGTAATGCTGGCAAGGCTCACAAGCACCATCAGCAGCCCCAAACCGAGTGCGATAGCCGTTCTCTGTAGGTTCGTCATGCGCGGGCGAGGCAGCATTCAGTGAAAGAGAGTTTTCCTACCACGCACTAGGTGTTGCGGGACTCACTAAGTTGTTCTCAAGGACGAAGAGACGCCATTCTTCGCACGAAAAGGTAGGATGGAACGAATGTCCAAAGCAGAGCCGACAAGCCGATAGCGCCACTTCCAACACTTGGTCTGGCGTCTGCGTGCAGTCCGGATTCGAGAATCAGTTGGTAGACTCCATTGGGCGAGAAGAGGTCGACCATTTCGGTGAAGGAGTCATATTCTTCAGAAAGTGTATCCGTTACATCGACTCCCATCGCTGCGGCCAATAGGGCGGTTATTAGCAGCCAAATCAGGGTGAAACCCATCCACATACCAACACCTAGGGTAATCGAGGTTCCGAAGTCCTTGGCGACGCTAGATACCAGAAGTTGTAATCCGGAGTACCATAGAATCACCAGTGCGGTTGAGACTAGGAACAGTAGCAATTCGTAAGATGTTGGCCAATCGTCCATTCTGACATGGATGAGAATGACTCCTAGGAAGGATGCAATCATCGTAGGCAGGAAGACTGCCCACCAGAGCCCTAGTAGTTGGGAAAGAGCGAGGTCAAACCTTGGAATAGGTTGTGACAGCTCTATCGCCAACTCGCCAGTCAAACGCTTGCGGCTGATCCCGTCGAAGCCGAGCAATACGACTCCTAGCGTTGATGAGAAGAGAACGAATACGCTGACAAGGTAGAGAATCTCGTATGGGGTATCGGCGGACAACTGCGCCGTCACACTGGCAGCTGGATCAGAAAGTCCCCAGCTACCTCCAGGGATGAATAGGAGAAGCAATGCTACCATTGCCAGAGTACGCGGGGAACGAAGGTGACCCCCGGCGGTCATGATGGTTAGTGACCAAAGTGTGGCGAGGCGATTACTCATCTTCTCCAACCTCCCATGTACGAACCGGAACCATCGCATCGGAGGCAACTTCCAGTCCTACGGTGTCGACACTCTCGCCAGTCGCTGCAGT
>CAXFCF010000092.1:0-5113 GCA_964000875.1 uncultured Candidatus Poseidoniales archaeon | reverse complement strand
TCTTTGATTCACTCTTCGTTGTGTAATTCGATGCTGTCGACCTCTATCGGCTCGGCATTGTTACCACCAGATTTGGCTGCATCGTTGCGCTTAGCCTCAAGCATGGCGAGGTATTCTTCGGAAATATCGCCAGTGCAATATTCGCCAGTGAAGCAAGAGACATCGAATTTGTCTATCGAGGAGTTGAGCTCCATACATGACTCCTTCAAGTCATCAAGATCTTGGTAGATGAGGAAATCAGCACCAATCTCGTCTTGAATCTCCGGAATACTCTGGTCGTGAGCGATGTATTCTGTCCTTGCTGGCATGTCAATACCATACACATTAGGATGCAGGAGCGGAGGTGCGGAGGAAGCAAAGTAGACCTTCTTCGCCCCCGCTTCCCTAGCTAGTTCGACTATCTTCTTGGAGGTGTTTCCTCTCACTATTGAGTCGTCTACGAGAAGGACATTTTTCCCTTCGAATTCCTTTGGGATTGGATTCAATTTCTTCCTGACCGAGTCCTTGCGAACCGCTTGTCCTGGCATGATGAAGGTTCTTCCGACATATCGGTTCTTGACAAAGCCTTCACGGAACGATACCCCTAGACTATTGGCCATCTCGATAGCCGCGTAGCGACCACTGTCAGGAATTGGCATCACAACATCGATGCCGTGGTCAGGATCCATCGCCATCAGCTTGTCAGCGAGTCGTTTGCCCATATTCAGTCGAGCTTCGTGGACAGAGATTCCATCAATCACGGAATCTGGCCTTGCGAAGTAAACATACTCAAAGATGCAAGGTGAGAAGTCCGGTTCAGAGTGGCACTGCTGCTCGAAAACCTCGCCAGTAAGTGAGACGAATATACACTCACCAGGTGCCACATCCCTGATGACTTCGAAACCAAGTGCGTCTAATGCTACGCTCTCAGAAGCGAATGCCCACTCTGTGTGGCCATTCTCATCCTCCCTCTTGCCGTAGATTAGTGGCCTAATACCATGCCTATCTCGGAAGGCGAACATACCGTAACCAGTAATCATACCAACCACTGCGTAACCACCGCTCACACGGTAGTGCAATTCACGAACAGCATGGAACACATGGTGGACATCAAGGAACAATCCTTCCTCTATCTTCAACTGTCTCTTTCCGACCTTTTGCAACTCGTGTGCGAGAACATTGAGGAGAACCTCAGAATCAGAAGTGGTGTTGACATGGCGGAGGTCATCGAGGTAAAGCTGGTGTGCTTGCTCCTCGGCGTTGACCAAGTTACCGTTGTGGGCTAGCGTCAACCCGTATGGTGAGTTGACATAGAGTGGCTGTGCCTCTGCAGTCGAGCAGGTTCCAGCGGTAGGGTAGCGAACATGGCCAATCCCTGAACTTCCCTGTAGCCTCTCCATGTGCCTCTCGAAGAAGACATCTCTGACCAAGCCGTTTGCCTTCCTTAGGTGAAGGCGATCGTCGTCGGAAGTAACGATGCCCGCCGCATCCTGACCGCGGTGCTGGAGGACTAGCAAACCGTCGTAGAGCATCTTCGCGACATGAGTGCCCGGTGCGGCTACAATTCCGAGGATGCCACACATGGCTATTCCTGACCCCGCCCCTTAGCGGTCGGTATATTGGGTTTCCCGGTGTAAACAAGCTGTCTTGATACCCAAAACCGAGATGAGGAGAAACTTCTTCGAGAGTGGCGGGGAGAGCATGCGTTGGATACTGAGGCTCGGTGAGATTACATTGAAATCTCGCCCTGTGCGCAGATTCATGAGAAAATCATTGCAACGCCACCTACACGCTCAGGCAAAGGTAAGGGGTTGTGAAATCAATATCGAGCCATATCAAGGGCTTCTGATGGCCAAACTCACCTCCGGAGAAGTTGAGAGCGCCGAGGATGCGTTTCGCCATACCTTCGGACTGGTTGCCGCCGATCGGTATCTCGAGCTACCTCTCGACCCTGCGGCTGTTGCTGAAGAGGCGGTCAAATCTTACTCGGGAGAGAGTACCTTCGCAGTGCGTTGCCGCAGGCATGGGGATAAACAGGAGTGGAACTCTCAGACATTCGCCGGACATACAGGTGCAGAGGTACTAGAGAGGATTCCCGAGTTGAAGGTGAATCTGGGAGATCCAGAATGGGCGGTTACCGTATCGATAATGCCTGACAAGGCGTGCCTGATCCAAGAAAGGATACCGTGTGCCGGTGGCCTACCTACAGGAGTCCAAGGAACTGTTTTCTCGCATTTAAGGACTGAAAACGAGACTTTTGGCGCTTTCATGGTCATGCGCAGGGGATGTCGAATTCTGTGTGGCGATAACCCCGAACCAAGCGCTATGGAGATGCTGAAAAGGTGGGATCCATATCACATCGACAAGGAATACACAGAGAGCTTACGAACTGCTCCTGGACCAGGACACATCGGCAAGATTTGGGCAGTGGTAGGTGAAAGCGCCGATGTCGAAGCCGACCCAGAGGTGCCACTCGCCAATCTCGACCCGTTGGTCGGTATGAGTCCGGAAGAGGTCGAAGAGGTACGTGCGGCTGCCGGATTGTGAATGCGATAGCATGAAATCCGACCGGAGCCTTGCTATTATTGACCAACATGCCGTTCACCATCGACCCCGTGCTCAATGTCAAACTCGATGACATGGTCACAGCTCTAGCAATATCTTCCGACGGTTCGTTACTGGCAATCGCCGAAGAAGGTGGTAGGCTTACCATTAGGAAGACCGACAGTGGCGATTTGATTGGCGAAACCGTCGTCGACGGAGGCATCTCACACCTCTCTTTTTCAGCGGCGGGAACCCTCGTTGTAGGAGGACACGCCTCGGATCTCTACGGGTACGACACATCTGGAACACAGCAGTGGGCAATACCGCTGGGTGGAGGATGCGATCACCTCCAACTCTCCAAGAGCGGAGACCTAGTGGCGGCTATCGACGGTGGGCGTACGCTTCATCTCACTACTTCGTCAGGACAATCACTAGCGAGCCATTCCGCTGGCGAATTGGTTCGATTGTCTACCTCTTCCCGTGGGGACTTGGTAGCGGTTGGAGATGACCAAGGCAATGTCACTGTAATCGAACGTAACGGTTCCGTCAGATTCTCTCGGCCTGCACGAGGAGAAGTTGGTGAGAGAGTCACCGCTATCTCGTTCCTTTCCGATGGACACCTGTGCATAGCCAGAGAAGCTCTTGATGTGACAATGGGTGACGAGGATGAAATCGTCTTGGAATGGTGGAACCCGCTTGGTTCCGAGGTGGCGCGTGTTGAGGTAGCGAAGCGAGCTGAGGTATTGGCAGAGAAGGGTGGAACCCTACTGTGTGGACTGTTTGATGGAACTGTGTTGAAATTTGATCCATCGAGAACGGCTTCCGAGTACCACAAATCGTCGTACAGTATCCATTCGATCGATGCGCTAGGCGACTCGGGGCTAATCGCCTCTTGGTTCCATGTGCACCTATTGGACGAAGGCGGAGAGGAGAGTTGGCGTGTAGAACACTCTGGTCTAACCAAGTTGGTATCGACCTCAAGTGATGGTAGGTACATCGCCGTCGGTGGTGACAACGAGAACGACTACACCCGTGAGAACGAAGTCATGGTACTCGACAGGCAGTCGAAGCCCTATCCAATTCAAATTGGCGATGGAATCGACACGGACTTGGCTGATTTCGCCGACGCACCGATGGACACCCCCGACACCGACCCCTACGCAAGTGACTCGTTTGAAGACCTCCTTACGGAAGAGGAACGAACAATGATGGAGGATAGCGCCTCTTCTGGTGGCGATTCAGATCTTCTCGATCTTCTCGAGTCGGAAGAGACAATGATGGAAGAGGTGGAAACTGAGGCGTTTGACCTCGCATTGGCCTTGGAAGACGACTCCTCTGCATTCAATCTCCCTCCAGTAGCAGACGCTGGTTCCGATCAGAAGGTGAAAGCAAGTGACGACGGTTCTGCGATTGTCCTCCTCGATGGCTCGGCTTCCTACGACGAGGATGGAGATATCGTCTCCTACTCGTGGAGAGACGCCACCAACAGAGTCATTGGTGAGACGGTCGCGATGAAGGTGAAACTCTCAAGCGGTAACCACACTTTCACGCTAACCGTCACCGACGACGACGGTGCCAGCACCTCGGACACGGTCACTGTCCAGGTCGATTGATGACTTCCGCCAACCACTCACCGATGGCGGCTATCTCCGGCATTATCACCTCGTGCCCCATATTGAATTCCCGCATGGAGACTGCCTCCCTACTTTCAGTCATCCTCGCATGAGCGGCTCGCCCCATCTGAACGGGAACCATGTCGTCGAACCTACCATGGCAGAACAGCATGGGAGTCTCCGAATTTTCGATAGATGCCTCGGATTCCAAAGAATCGGAGCGCAACTCGTAGGCAGATAGCACCATTATCCCGGCAAGCTTCTCTGGATATCGAAGTCCGTTATGCAAAGCCAAAGCACCACCTTGTGAGAATCCTGCAAGAACCACCTTGTGAGAAGGGATGCCACGAGACAACTCCGTCTTGAGAAGGTCATCAACCAGTTTGGCGGAAGCTAGGATGGATTCCTCGTCCTCCCTCCCCTCCGAATCCCATTCAAGGGTCAGAATATCGTACCATGCACGCATTCTGAAGCCCATGTTGATGGTCACCGCCATGACTGGTGCATGTGGGAATACGAATCTGGTGTTGGGCAGACCCAACAAAGGAACGAGGGATTCGAAGTCGTGACCTGATGCACCAAGACCGTGTAGCCAAATCACTGTCGAGGTGTGCTCTTCCTCAGCCTCTACCTCTACCAGAGAGAGAGGTTGTCCATCCATGTCTAGATCTCACTGAAGAGCTGCCAATTCGCTTGCAAGGATTGGAAGGGCTTCCTCCCAAGTCGAGACAATACCATAATCTGCAACCTTGAAGATTGGAGCCTCCGGATCTTTGTTGATGGCGACGATGTACTTGCTAGTGCGCATTCCGGCCAAATGTTGGATGGCGCCAGAGATACCTACGGCGATGTACAAGGACGGGTTGACCGTCTTCCCGGTCTGCCCCACTTGCATCGAATGAGGGATGTCGTCCCAGGTATCGACCGCAGCACGGCTAGCACCGACTGCTGCACCGATGCCATCGGCAATAGAGTAG
>CAXFCF010000091.1:0-5183 GCA_964000875.1 uncultured Candidatus Poseidoniales archaeon | reverse complement strand
TCAGGAGATGACTTCCACACTATCCTAGGGGAACTAAGGCAGATGTGGGATGGAACCGCACTCTCTGCATCAGAGATGATAGAGTGGTTGCTAAGGTCGGTCAACTAATCTTCAGGCGTGTATCGCAACCATCGCAGACCACACGATACGGTTTGGTTGCCAGTGGGACTCGCAACTCCTCTCCACATTTTGGGCAGTTGATTGCCCTGCTCTTCCTCCTTCCTCTCGCTGGGAGGATAGTTAGGAACGCCGCCTCATCGGTCAGCTGCTCGTCGAACATTGACTTGGGTGTGATTATGGCGGTAGATACTAGAATCAGTGAGACAAGGGCAAGTCCTGCGGTTAGGAACTGTATAGGGAGTGCGAACAGATATCCGTAACCAAACACCGATGCCAACACAGCGGAGGCGAGGTATATCCTTCCACGTGGCTTTTCTTTTGTCAGTCTGAATGAGAACATCGTTGCAGAGAGGCAGAGAGCCAGAGATACGAGGAACGAAATTAGTGGCGAGTGAGTAAGGTCTCCAACCATGAACGAGACTGAGTAGTCGGACAGGTCGTCTTCGCCTGACAAGGTCTGTGCAGGTACGCTGATTCTCTCCATCGCTGGCGTCCTGAAGTGTGAGTAATCGATGCCGCTGCCGTCAACCGCTGCCGTACCTACCATCATCGATGTGGTCAGCGTTGCACTAACAGTCACTTCAGCCCATATCGGGTTGGCCGATGCTTGTGCGCGCAGGAAGTTGTCGAACAGCGCTCTTTTCTCTCCTACCTTGATGTTCTCAAGTGATGATATAGTGACAGTTACATCCTTGCTAGAAAATCCATATTCGTTTCCAAGTTCTATCTTGACGCTTGGCGCTGCAGCAGCGACTATCGGCTCAACTCCGAGCACTCGCCCAGGGTCGATCATCAGTCCATCAAACATGAATCGCTTCAAGTTGGATGCTCTGCCTGAGAGGTGGTTCTCGAGTGCCTGCACCTCTACTTCGTCAACCATGTGGTTGTTTCTAGATGCCTCGGTCGAAGATGAGCTCTCAACACTCCTCCACTGCGATACAGAGTCGAGACTGTCGTTGCCAATGTTGTCCAGCCCCCACCGGAACCAAGCTGCCATAGGTCCAGAGAACTCCAAGGTAGTAGTACGCTTGATCCTATCACCTGCTTCGAAGTCAGCGTCTATGTCTACAGAGAGGACACTCCCTCCGCTACGTAGTGGTTCTTTGCTGGGGAAAATACCACCAGTGTTGGCTCCACCCTCACCGAACACCAAGGGGTAGTCATGACCGCCGGTTAGAGGTGAACCTGATCCTAGATCCAGTGTCAGGTTGACCTCGTATACGCCATCCTCAGCACTATCGGGCGCCTGCCAGTTGAGATAGACTTGGGCGCCTTCATCGTGAACGGTGGCGGTAACTGTCTCGACAATGATGCCGTCCACCTTGAACTCGCCACCCACCTTCTCCCAAATCGAGGAGCCGAATCCACTCTTCAGAATGATTGGGAATTGGACTGCTTTACCGTTGACCACCGCAGGCTCCCACTGCATCTCTACTAGAGGTAGAGTCGCCTCAAGTTCTGATGGGTAGTTATTGGTGCCCCAAACGAATCGAACGCCAGCGTCGTCTCCAGGCGAGTTGATGATCAAGGTCTGGACGCTTAGAATGACTAATACTAACTCTCCAGATGAGTGGATGGTTCCAGCCTCATCGATATCGATGGGAATCTCAATCAGTCCATCTCCGGCAGGTGTGTAAGCGGGGTCAGTGTTGGAAAAACCGACGAACGACTTGCTTCCAATCTTCACTTCGGCCGAGAGGTTTGCTTGTACGCCAGCAGCGTTGGCTACTTCGTAGTTCACAGTCAACCTCCAGGTGGAAGTCGGATAGTCTCCAGTGGTTGATTGTGGGATTCTCCACCTGGCTATCTCGGTTAACTGGCTTACAGAGCTGGTTACCCACGCCTCATGCTCGATTCCTAGGTCGGCGTCGAATGGGCTCATTGTGCCCTTTCCAGACTCAGTTGCTTCGCCCAACAGGTAGTATGGTGTCGAATTTGCGTCGCAACAGGGTAACTCCGCCTCGGCTTCGCTCAGCCATGGTGAGAATGGGCTCGCAATCAGCGAAAAGAGGATGAGCATCGCGATGCTTGCCCTGATTTTACCCATCTGAATCCCTAGGGGGCGGTCGCCTACGGCGTTTGAAGTAAACGGGCAAAAACTCAGCAACACCCCCGTTAAGGGGGTGGATGTAAATCGCCAAACCCATGAAGTGAGACTATTCGTGTTTTGATTGCTTTTCCAACATCTTCATGAACCACTTAGTTAGTCATTCATCGCAGTGGTTTGTAATGGATGAAGTCAAGGTCTCGGATTTGGTACTGACTGACGAGCATAAGGTAGTGGGAATGGACACCTCGATATCCGAGGCGGCAAGTGAACTACTATCGCTGGGAAGGGGCATCCTTGTGGTTCTTGGAGATGACTCCAAGGTGAAGGGTATCGTGACGCCTAATCAGATTCTTGAAGCGGTCTCAGGTGGAGGCGATGGTGATGGTACGGTCGGCGAGCACATGGACGCAGATGTCATGGAAGTAGCACTCGACGAGGATATCGATGAAGTGATTGTTTCCATGAACTCTAGGAAGCCGCATGCAGTTGTTGCAGTTGACAAAAGCGGTGCCTTCGCAGGGTACTTCTCACCCAACGATTACCGTGAAGCTCTCGCTCGAGTCGATTCGCGACCAGCTATCAGGCGCCTTTCGGAACACGAATGATCACTTGTGAGTCCAGATTAGGCGGTCGCTCGCCTCAACCTTAGCGAAACCGACTCTCTCCATCTGTACCATCGAACCAACTTTGAGTTCTCCCGCCTCGATTACACCAGCAGTTGGTGCCCACACATCTCCTGAAGGCTCGTACAATTCTGTCTCTTGACAGTGGGAGGAAAGTAACCAGTTGACGATGGCTCGGCTGTCCGATTTATCCAGTGATTGGATTGAACCGCCGCGATTAGCATCGACAATGATGTCTGCGAAGTCCTTCAGCCTCAGTGCTCCGCCATCTTCTAGGGCGGCTTCAAAGTCAGCCGCTTCCACCAACACCTCCAGTCCGCAATCTGAATCCAATGGCCATACGCGTTGCCCCATCTCAGGATACTCGGGATGTTTGTTCATCGAAATTGAATTTTGTAATTCGACTCCTGAGCAATCCAAAGCAATCCTGACGGGGTCTCGAATGAATGAGACTCGAGGGGTTTCTGCATCGATTATTCGTGCGTTGTGTGCGTCCAAGGTCGATAGCGGCACTTGAATGTCCTTCTGAGTTAGGCCGAACTCGCTCCAGAATTCCCTTAGTGCCTTAGCCGTGTAACCTCGCCTGCGTAGCGCTTTGATGGTTGGAAGTCTCGGATCATCCCACCCCTCATAGGTTCCGTCGGCGATGTCCATTCTCATTTGGGAGGTCGAGAATCCTCCGAACTCGTGTACCTTTACACGCCCCCAATAGTTGGTTTCAGGATAGTTCCAGCCAACCATCTCGTAAAGCAACATCTGCTTCCTAGTTGAATCAATCAAATCTTTGCCCCTGATGATGTGAGTCACGCCCTCGCGGTGATCATCGATGGCGCTCTGAAAGTCTAGAAGTGGCCAGACCCGAAATTTGTCTCCCACTAATGGGTGGCTCGGAGTCTGAATTCTGAGGGCAGGCCAATCACGCAGCGCTGGATTCTTGTGATCCATTCCGGTTTTCACCCTCACGACAGCGCTGCCATCCATCCAACCACCCTCAGGGTCGAGCATCCTCTTCCATCTTGCCTTGTGTTCTTCGGTTGTGAGAGATCTACAGGGGCACTCCTCTTTCGCCTCTCGTTTGACCTTGAAATCCTCAGCTGGACATTCACAGACATACAAGTGGTCATCAGAGATCCAATCGCCAGCTAGAGAGAGGTAGGTATCCATTCTTGAGGATGCTTTGAGTGGTTCGTTTTGCTCAACACCAGTCAACCAGTGATAGTCATCGACAATCCAGTCGTAGGCTTCCGGATCGGCTCGCTTCTTCTTCGTGTCAGTGTCGTCGAAGCGCAGGATTACCCGTCCATTGTACATCTTGGCGTAGGCGGCGTTGATAACCACGCCTCGGCTATGCCCCAAGGTGAGTGGCCCGTTTGGGTTGGGTGCGAACCTTAGGGTGGCACCCATGGTATCACCGTCTAGATCAGGGAGACCCTCACGCTTCTCCTTGACTCGCTTCTCTAAAGCCTCAGGAGATTCGCTTGCAAGCATATCGCGAACATGGTCAGCACCAGAGTCGTTCCAGAGTTGATTTGCTTCTTCAACAGCTTCAGAGACAAATCTTGGTAGATGCTTGCCGAACTGGCGTAGTTCAGGGCTCTCACCCATCATTCTACCAAGTACCGAACCCATCACACCTTTGCCGTCGTATTCGAGAGCGTTCTGCAGGGCGTACTTACGGATGAGTCCGCGCACATCCTCATCCGGCTCCCACTCCGCCATGGTCTTGCCCAAACCCTACCACACTTGAGCCTTCGGCGACGTTTACCCCTCGATTCACAGGTAATCGAGCAAGCTGGTAGTGGAGAAGAGTGGCTTGACCTCACTTCGAATAAGAGGCTCTCCCGGTGATATTTCACTCCAGGCATCCTTGGTGGTCTGCCAACACCACCGTAGGTCATCGTCAGGTAAATCGCCATCCATTAATCGGGGGAGGGCTGCCTGTGTGTTCGGATCAGAGGGATATCCGGAGCCACAATCGAATCCTAATCGTTCCGCGATTTCATCGATACGAGAATCTCGTCTAACCTTGGCGATAATCGAAGCAGCACCAACCACCTTGTCGGTCTCGTCAGCCTTGTGCCTGCTATCGACTTCACACTCATCCCATGGCCATCCTGGGAGTCGGGTAGAGACATTGTTGCCGAATCTTTCTGCATTGACATCACAAGCATCGAGTATCAGTTTGCAATCACCGCCGTCTGTGCACTTGGAAATGACCGAGGCGAACATCTCAACCTCCAATTCGTTGAGGTTCTTGGATGCCATCCAATCGTCAATCTGAGCTGCGTTCGCCTCTAGGATGGAAATCTTCCAGCCTTTCTCTTTGGCTAACGATTCAATCGCCTCGGCAATCGATTGCCTTTTCTCAGCTGTCAGGTTCTTTGAGTCAT
>CAXFCF010000090.1:0-5245 GCA_964000875.1 uncultured Candidatus Poseidoniales archaeon | reverse complement strand
CCACCAGCCAAAGTTTTGTACTGCACAATTGAGAACATTGGCTCGACACCAGTAGTGTCGCAACCCATGACCAATCCAATGGTACCAGTTGGTGCTATGACTGTGGTCTGGGCGTTACGGTAGCCGTGTTCCTCACCCATCATAACAGCTTGATCCCAGGCGGAGCGAGCTGCCTCAAGTATGTCCCCCGGGCACTTCTTTGCATCAATTCCCATAGGGAATACTGTCAATCCCTCGTACTCTGATTCTTTGCTATTGTAAGCAGCACGACGGTGGTTTCTCATCACACGTAGCATGTGGTCTTTGTTTTCTTCATACTGCTTGAATGGACCAAGAATTGAAGCCATCTCAGCTGAAGTCTTGTAGGATTCACCAGTCATGATTGCGGTTATCGCTCCACATATGGCGTAACCACGTGGATCGTCGTAAGGGATGCCCATGTGCATCAGAAGAGATCCTATGTTGCAGTATCCCAAGCCCAAGGTGCGGGTCTCGTATGATAGACGTGAGATTGGCTTCGATGGGAATTGAGCCATCAGGACACTGATTTCCAATGTGGCAGTCCAAAGACGGATCGAGTGAACATAATCATCTACATTCAGCGAACTCGTTTCTTGGTCGTAGAAGTGTAGAAGGTTGATGCTGGCTAGATTGCAAGCAGTGTCGTCTAGGAACATATACTCGCTACATGGGTTAGAACCGTTGATTCTCCCACTCTCTGGACAAGTGTGCCATTCATTGATTGTGGTGTCGAATTGTACTCCTGGGTCGGCACATGACCATGCAGTCATAGCGATGTCACCCCAGAGTTCCTGAGCGGGCATAGTCTTGCAAGCTACAGGCTCTCGCCCCTCTGCCTCTGCTGCCATTTTTTCGGTTCTCCAGTAGAGGTTCCAGTCACTACCTTCCTCCACAGATTGCATGAATTCGTTAGGGACTCGAACTGAGTTGTTGCTGTTCTGACCGGATACTGTGAGATACCCCTCACCCTGCCAGTCAGCGTCGAACTGTTCGAAAGTTACAGAGGTGTATCCTTGTTTAGCAAGGTCGAGAATTCTCTTGATGTGTGGAGCAGCGATGTTCGCATTCATTGCTCTCTTCACCTCGCGTGCGAGCGCAGGATTGGCTCCTGGATCAGAGCATCCGTCGCCTTCAAATTCGTTAATGGCGCCAAAGATGTTGTTTGCGTGCTTCTGTAATGCAGCGGCACCAGCAATCAGTGCACTGACCTTCTCTTCCTCTTTGGTCTTCCAGTTTACATACTGCTGGATATCGGGGTGGTCGAGATCCAATGTGACCATCTTAGCGGCTCTACGAGTGGTGCCCCCTGACTTGATTGCTCCAGCAGCCTTGTCTAGAATCATTAGGAATGAAAGTAGGCCGCTGCTCTGACCACCTCCAGAAAGCGGCTCACCGTTACCACGGATATTGCTGAAATTGCTACCCGTTCCGGAGCCGTACTTGAATAGCAGAGCTTCACGGCAAACAAGGTCGGTAATCGAACCTTCTCCGACAAGTTGGTCGGCGACCGACTGTATGAAGCAAGCGTGGGGCTGAGGTCGTTCGTAAGCGCTGGTTGATTGCATATCTTCCTCAGTGGAAGGGTCGACGAACCAGTGACCTTGAGCAGGTCCTGCAATCCCGTATGCCCAATTTAGGCCGGTGTTGAACCACTGAGGGCTGTTTGGAGCAGATCGCTGACTCGCCAGTAGATAGCACATCTCGTCATAGTACGAGCGAGCGTCAGGTTCACCAGCGAAGTAACCGGCCTTCCAACCCCAATAGGTCCAGCAGCCGGCGAGTCGATGGAATAACTGCCAACCACTAGTCTCCTTTCCGAGCCAGTCCTTTGCATCCGACTTAGACATGTTAGGTTCGTGCCGCCACAACCACTCCGGTACACCATCTTCCTTCACAGGTTCAAGGTAGTTCATACCCGGGACGACCTTACGGAAGTACTTGTCAGCGGCGACCTTCATGGGAACGCCATCGAATCCAGCGGGGAACTCGGCTCCCTCGATTTTACGAACCGTGTTGCCGTTTGAGTCCTTGAAGTCGAGATCCCTAGTGACCCATTCAAACTGGTCACGTACTGATTTCCCTGGTGTAGTGAAGCGACGTTCGATGACTAGACCAGTCTCAGCGTCCCCGACACTCTGACCAGTCTTTTTCGATGTCTGCATGAACTCACCTCGGTCTCCTTTCGATGCCGCAAACCCGGCTTGTCCAGTGGCGAACTGTCCTCACCGTGCGAGCGGATTCTCAGCCCTATCGAGGGGGTACATAATGATTCTCGGATACCCGCGAAGAGTTGACCGGATTGACAGCACCTCCACTAAGTATCCGAAAGTGTTCTACAGACCTTTCCCTTTACACCTCATTTTGGGAAACCTACCAATCCCCCTCCTTTTTGTGAGTGCATAATCATCGAACTTTGCATATGCACATGGAGGAACGATACAGGGGAACCACTTTGAATGACGCTCTGCGGCAGTTGTGACTGGGTTTGCGACCCATGGTGTCCCCCATGCTTGCTCCGGAACAGATTCTTCACGCGGTAATTATCCTCAGTACCGAGTCAGAAGGTGGTCTTGACGAAGCTCTTGTCGAGCAGGCACAGGAGGCCCTGGGTTGTGTCGATGAAGATTGCCAAGCAGCACTTGATCATGTCAACGAGCATCGAGATGGTGGTCAGTGGGGCGGTCGTTCAGATGCGGTTTTGAATCGCTCCCGCGAGCGCGTGAGGGAAGCCATGGAAGATGAACGTCTTCCATCAGAGGGGCAACTTGGTGATGCGCTGAACGCGATGGTTGGCGATGATGATGGTGAGATAGACCCCTTTGCAGAGTTGGGAGTTCAGGCCGGAGCACCAAGAGCGCAGCAGGCTGGTGATGATTTGTTAGCCGCCTTCATGGATGGCGATGACGAAGAGGAAGAGGAAATCGTTGATTCCGACGGCTTCTTCTCTAGCGGTGACCCACTTGAGCAATCGATTGATGAAGAGGGGGAAACTTCAGATTCATCTGAGCCGGAGACTGCCGAGGAGACCGAGCCAGAGCCTGCTGAGGAGACCGAGCCAGAGCCTGAGGATAATCCAATCCATGCTTACGAGATGCTTCTCTCTACTTGCTGGATAGACGGCATACTCGATCCTGCAGAGGCAAAGTTACTCTCCCGAAAGCGATCCGAGTTGGGGATTGACTTCGAAACTCACCTTGAACTCCTCCGTGCGATGTTGGAGCGTTCTTCATGAATAACGAAGCGACTCCATTCTGGCATGCTCTAGACCTCGCTTGGTGTGGTGACGGTGCCCTTTCGCTTCATTCCGTGAGATTGTTAGACGCGATGCAGAACATGATTTCCCTATCCTCAGAGGATAGAGCTACCATAGAGGAGCATTTTGAGGAAGAGGTCGTGTTCGATTTGACTCGAGCCGGTTTTGGATGTGGCGACCAAGCACTAGCTGCTTGGGTTGGTACACTGACCTTCCTCGACGATCCTGCTGCAGTAGAAGTCGCTCGAGCCTTGGGGAAGGCGGCGTTGCATGCTGGTTTGTCGAGGGAACGCTGGATATCGAGTCAAGCGTGGATGGATCAACTTGGACTCGGTGAGGCGTTCTCCGAAGGTGTTTGGTTAGAAGGCGAGGAAGCCGGTGAACTTGCCAGGGTACCTGCGGTTTTGGTTCCAGTGGCTAAGAAGATAGGTCTAATCAATGAAGATTGAATCAATTACCCATTTCAAGTCTCCAGGTTATTTCTGCAGTTGATTTGAGCATGTTTGAGACGGTGCAGTGTTTCGCATGACTCTGCTCTATCAATCTCTCAATCAACTTCTCTGGTAATCCAACTCCACTGATTCTGTAGATCATCTCAATCTCTGTGAACACTCGAGGTGGTTCTTCAGCTCTCACAGCGTTAAGTTCGACAGAAGCTTGGGTGATTTCTCTATCTTTGACCCCAATTATGACATCAATCAGACTGCAAGCACCTGCTGCTTGCAAGGTTACGGCAACGGGTGAGATGCCGTCTCCACTTCCATCCATCGTGATAGTTTTCCCGTTTGGTGAGATACACTCCATTAGTTGGTCACCATTCCACCTGACTAGAGAGGTCATGGTTCTGGGTTCAATCCAATTCGTATAATCGGTTGGGTTCACCATGTAGGACAAGAACCGCTATTGATGGCCTCATCAACATCAATCATCATGGTCGAGTGATGTTTCTAGTTGAGACCGCCTCCAACGCATTCATGAGGGGGGTGCTGGTCGCCTTGACAGATGAGCGAAGGTACGCCTGTAAGCATGAGTGATGGAGAATTGCTGGTTCCGTCCGACCCGATAGTCCACTACATCGAGGGCGATGGTATCGGTATAGATATCACACCAGTCATGAAAGGTGTAGTAGACGCAGCCGTCGATAAGGCATACGGGGGTGAGCGAGGAATTGTTTGGAGTGAGGTTCTAGCAGGCGAGAAGGCATTCAACGCAACCGGCGAGTGGCTTCCCGAAGCGACCCTCGATGCGATGCGCGAGGGTCTTGTCTCAATCAAGGGTCCGTTGACGACCCCTGTTGGGGGGGGCATTCGCAGCCTCAATGTCGCCCTAAGACAGAAGTTGGATTTGTTCGCGTGCGTGCGACCCGTAAGGTGGTACGAAGGAACCCCTAGTCCTGTTCGTGACCCTGGCTCTGTGGACATGATCATATTCCGGGAGAACAGCGAGGATGTCTACGCTGGCATTGAGTGGGAGTCAGGCAGTGCAGAGGTTCGCAAGGTCATCGACTTCCTACGCAACGAGATGGGCGTAGAGAAAATCCGCTTTCCCGAAACCAGTGGTATAGGAATCAAGCCAATATCTGTCGAAGGTACTGGTCGGATAGTAAGGGCTGCAATCAGGTACGCAATTGACAATGATTGCGACAGCGTCACCTTAGTTCACAAAGGGAACATCATGAAGTTCACGGAGGGTGGATTCAGGGATTGGGGATACCAACTAGCTCGTGACGAGTTTGGAGCTGAACTTCTCGATGGTGGCCCTTGGTGCACCATGACCAATCCTAAGACAGGTAACACGATTATCGTCAAGGATGTTATCGCCGATGCTATGCTTCAGCAAGTTCTCACACGCCCGTCCGAATATGGCGTACTTGCTACCATGAATCTCAATGGGGACTACATCTCAGATGCACTCGCCGCTCAAGTAGGTGGTATTGGAATCGCACCTGGTGCCAACATCAATTACGATACA
>CAXFCF010000089.1:0-5319 GCA_964000875.1 uncultured Candidatus Poseidoniales archaeon | reverse complement strand
ATCATTACTGACCGAAGTGCACCTGTGGAAGAAGTAGCGCGGCACGGGTTAATCAAGGCCAGTTTGATGTTACTTGGTATTCGTCATCACCATGATGGAGATGATATTCTAATTCCACTTGGTTGGGAGCCGCTGTTGGATGGTTTGGGGCTCGAGGTGAATGAAGGTAAAGTTACTTCAAAAACAGATTTAGAACCTCACCTCAAAGAGAGAAAGTCTCGTCTTTCCACAGCGGTTAGACATCTTAGGGAGGAAGCGGATAGACAGAGTAAATTGGATGCTGAAAGGGATACCGTACGTATCGCCGCACAAACCGCTGCTAGGCAGAGAGGGGAAGGTATTGCTGCTACTGAACATTCAGGCGACCTCGCTGCTGCTGAGGTACATGATCCAGGTCCAGAAGATCCTGATAGATTGGTGTCAGCCGAACTATTGCTGGAAGACCATGCAATCGACGGCTCGATATTTATTGTTAGGGCGATGAGTGATTATCGTTGGGAGCACAACGCACCGACTCGAATCGGTGCTAGGATGGCTCGACCAGAGAAGGCTGCAGAGCGTCTGATGAAAACCAATGTCAACGCACTTTTCCCTGTAGGTACCCAAGGTGGTCCGCAACGGTTGATTTCAGAGGCTGCGAGTCGCGGTAATCTCCGTGTATCTCTTGGTGTAAGAGAGTGCACTAAGTGCGGTCGGCCATCTCCATTTGTTCGTTGTCACCACCGTTTGGTCGCTAGTGATCACAAAACCTGTGGAGGCAGGACAACATCTAGAAAACCCACGAATTCGAAAGCCCGTCGCCAAGGAGAATTTCAGACAATACCTCTTACCAAACTTCTCGAGAGTAAGGTCGAGGAGCTCGGCATAGATGGCATTCCCAAGATGAAGTGCGTAAAGGGTCTGAGTTCAAAGTCACAAACTCCAGAACCACTAGAGAAGGGGATAATTCGTGCACGCAATGGATTACCGGTTTTCCGTGACGGTACCGTCAGGTTCGATATGAGTGATATCCCAGTCACTCACTTCCGACCCTGTGAGATAGGAACACCCTGGCAACATCTGAAGGAGTTGGGTTACGAGGTAGATATAGAGGGTAAACCACTCACATCGGACGAACAGATTATCGAGATTTTCCCTCAAGATTTCATCCCTAGTACCAATGCAGTTGATCATTTAGTCAAGACTTGCCAGTTCGTGGACGAATTACTTGTGCGTTTTTATGAAATGGATCCATACTACAATGTCAACGAACAAGCTGATCTTATTGGGCAACTCAGTATCGCCTTAGCACCCCACACATCCGGGGGAGTACTTTGCCGCATAATCGGATTCACCAAAGCCAGTGGTGGTTATGCTCACACTCTTTTCCATGCTTCCAAACGTCGCAATTGCGACGGTGACGAAGATTGCATCATGATGCTCCTAGATGGGCTACTAAATTTCTCTAATGAATTACTACCGAACAATCGTGGGGGGAAGATGGATGCCCCCCTCACTCTAACGATACGACTGAATCCAATGGAGCTCGATAAGGAGGCACTGAATGTAGACACTGCCTGGTTCTATCCTAGATCGTTCTACGAGGCGACGATTTCTTGCCCTCATCCGAAGGAGTTGCAAGAATCGATGGACTTTGTCGAGAGAAGGGTTGAGACGGTTGGCGCATTGCGTGGTTACGGCTACACCCATGATTTGGAATCACTTGATTCTGGTCCATCTAATTCTTCTTACAAGATTCTAGAGACTATGGTTGACAAGATGAACGCGCAGATTGAATTAGCCCAAGTACTCCGTGCGGTCGATGTGCGTAGAGTAGCATCTTCGGTTGTTAATTCTCATTTCTTCCCAGATCTCAGAGGGAACCTGCTGGCCTTTACTAGGCAGAAGGTCAGATGTGGACGATGCGGTGCGAAATATCGCCGAGTACCGTTGGCAGGGAAGTGCATCGAGGTGAAAAAGGTCGATCGTAATTCATCAATAGTAAGAGCAGACCAAGCAATCCATTGTGGGGGTAACCTCATCATGACTGTCAGTGAAGGTGCCGTACGCAAGTACGTTAAGGTGGCCACCCATGTAATGGATACCTTCGGTACCTCAGACTACACCCGCCAGAAATATGGTTGGCTTGCAGAGTCACTAGATTCCTTATTCAAGAACGACCGCGTCAAGGTTTACACACTTGACGACTTTTTCTGATAGTTTGTATTTCGGTGTTCTAGTCTCTGAATCGAGGGTAGAAAGGACCCCTTTTTCTGAAAGTCGAATGCCAAACTCCCTTGAGCACCTGCTTAGAGAACCGCAACCAAGATTTGGTGGTGCGTATAGGGTGGATGATGAATTTCAATGGGTTACTCCAATCCTGGATAGGATGCATCAATTGGCCAAGCATTCCTTCGGGCAATTCGTCATCAACACCATATTTCTCCGGGCGCTTATCCTTGGGCATGTAGTAAGTCCCGAATATGATGTCCCACAGTGGAAGAAATCCAGCATAGTTGGAGCAGTGTGCTTCCTTCTCGTTAGCGTGGTGCCAATGGTGAAATTCGGGTGTAGGAAGTAGGCGATGTAATGGTTTTAGGTTCCAACTAACATTTGCGTGTAGGAAAATACCTGTGATGATTTGAAGTACGGCGAGGATACCACTGGTCTCTGGTTGGAATCCAGCGAAAATTAGGAAGAAGAACCCCGGTCCTATCAAGGCGAAATCCATGGGGTGTATACGGAACCCGCTAATCCAGTCCATGTGTTCAGGTGAGTGGTGAATGGAATGGAATTTCCATAGTTCGGGTACTTCGTGATACCAACGGTGTGCCCAATACCCAAAGAAATCGAATAGTATGAAAGCAACGATAGGTTGTAGATAGATTGGGATCATTTCCACGAGTCCTATTTGAGCGACCAATAGGCCAAGTACCCAAGTGAAAGAGAAGAAACTGATGATGAGTGCGAAGATTATACCTAACACATTGAGTAACGGTTGCGCCAATGCATATGTAACATCTAGCGTCCATTTTGGTCTCCTGACCATCTGTCCCTTATGTCGAGGGAATATTTTCTCCATTGGAACAACTAGGATGAACAGGATTATGATTAGATAAAGAGATTCGAATTGATAATACCAGAGCGAGAATCCAACAATAGACAACACTACTATTCTACCTAGTAATACCCAGTACCACGCAGGTGGATCTATTTCTTCTCGAACAGGATATACTACGCCATGTTCGTCTATTTGGACGGGTTCTAGGTTGTCGATTAAGCTCGGTTGTAGTCTTCTTTCGAAACTCATTCGCTCACGAACCTCTAACCGAATAATCATTGGATGTTAGATTGATTATTTCAACCAACCTTTTCCTTGATTCACACTTCGTCTTCCTCGATACGCCGCCATAAGTCACCCACGGTTTCGATGTCCTTGTCGACTCTCGCCTTACCCTCTAGACCAGAGGCATCTCCCTCACCCAATTCTTCGTCTGAATCGAGTTCCTCTACTTCGATATCTCCGCCAACTTCGTCCTCATCATCATCCTGCTCTGCGAATCTTTTACGAATTCTCTCTCGTTCTTCCTCAGCGCTGGCACCAAACTCAATCTGAAACGACTCCACTCCTGCTTCACCCTTACCATCCATAATTTCGTGCAAAGCGTCCCACTCCTCCTTGTGGCGTTGTTTGTGAAGAGGCATTCTCTTGCGTTTGAGTCGCTTAGCCTTGCGCCATCGCCGAACTGCTTGATCAGTAATCAGAATGATGAATCCCATGATGTTGGCTACTATGTATCCGAAGACCCTCTGGTTGTGGTAGATTTGGTAAGCCATGGTGAACTCTGCATCCACTCTTTCCGCTCCTTCCTGATAGGTTAGTTCAGTACCATTGTAGTCGATGTATGAGAGGCTCCACTCGTATTCACCACTAGGTATCGATGAGATTTCGCTTGAGCAGTATTCTCCAGTAGCGCCACCCCATGCAGCGATTGGAGCCTTCCGAGAGTCCCCTCCCTTGTACGCGATGCGGTCGTCGACATCCCACAGTTCCCAGGCGACCATCAAGGAATCTCCCGCCTCACTTGCTTGGAAGTCACATTCGATGGAGAAAGGTAGGTCATCGGAACCAACGGATGGAACTGTCATCAAGTATACTGTACGATGTCCTGAATCAGGAGACAGTATTGGGTGAGGTGTCGCCATAGGTATGATTGCCGTCCAGATGACATTTAGTAGCAGCCAAGTGATGATAGCGACAGTCGGACGTATCGGTGCGTCCGGGTCGACTTTCTTCTTCGGCTTGTCCATCATGCGTTCACACCTCAAACCCGAGAGTACCTAGCACTTCAGCCATCCATTTCAACTTCCGCATCTTTCGTACCGGGTCAGTTCGACCAGTCCATCTCCCTATTTCGCTGGTTGTAAAGCCAACCAAGGTAATGTTCTCGATTCCCATTGCCTTTACCAAACAGACGGCTCTGTCTCCATCGGTGAATCCACCCGGATTAACCATGTTATTGACTAGAGTCGGGCATTGATGGGTTGGTAGGATAGTGATACCCTCGGCTAACAGAGTAGGAAGTAATTCGTTCCACGCATCGATGTTGTCACCATGGGCGTGTAACGCGAAAGGTATGTTGCGCTTTGCCGCATCAATGATCGCCGCCCCTCCATCTGCATCTGATACCACAAGAGCCAAACGTTGCCACATATCTTGGGAATGGGTGTTCTCTAATTCATTCAACACTCCAACACTTCCATCAGCTGCGATTAAGCAGAAGTCGTCGTCAAGACAACTCAAATCCTCTGGTTCGACAGCTGCACCCATAACGACAACCTCCTCGTATGTGGAAAGACGCGCTCGAATATCGTTGATTGAATCATCAGTAGATATTTTCCCCATCACTTTCTTTGAAAGGAGATATGCACTGTTTAGGTCATCTTCCAACCCAAATCCGAAATCTTCTCGAATCCTGTTTTGTACCTCTATCAGTTTATTATCCACGGAGAAAGGTGTGTTGTTAACATCCGAACCCATCACATCCCCTCTGTGTTGTCGGCGCATCTGAGAGTTCAAGAACCCCATCACGGGTTCCCATGGGCGTATGCCGATGCCCCGCCGCCTTCCCGAGGTGCCTTCCCCGGTCATTATGGCGAGGTTTCCCTTCTTGCCCCAGGGTGAAGAATGGATCAAGTCGTTACGTGAGCAGAATGGTATAGGCATCGAAGATTTGTTTGAAGGGGAATGGCTTGAATCGGTGCGAGGACGCGGAAACCTTCGCCTGCTGGAATCGATAAAGCACGACGATGGAATCGACTCTGTTACTCCACATGATA
>CAXFCF010000088.1:0-5440 GCA_964000875.1 uncultured Candidatus Poseidoniales archaeon | reverse complement strand
GAAATGCCTGACACGGCAAGGAACCGCCGGCGCCTAATCAGATTCGTAGCACAAGAGGTGCAGAACGAGCAGGAGAAGAGGAGTGGCAACCCGATTCCTCACTTCGACAAGAGCGCCATTGCAGTCATCCTACGTGAGTCACAGCGTCGAGCAGGACGCCGTGGTAAGTTGACCCTGAGACTTAGGGAACTTGGTGGGTTAGTTCGTGTAGCTGGCGACCTCGCTGTTGAAGATGGCTCTAACTATGTCAATGCCAACCATGTTCTGCGTGCACGAGATATCGCTAAGCCGCTCGAGCAACAGGTAGCAGATCGAATGATTGAGCGTAGAATGGACTATTCCTTGCTCGTGAACAGCGGCGAGAGGGTCGGCCGAGTCAACGGCTTGGCAGTCCTTGGAGCTGACTCTGGTCTATCTGACTTCAGCGGTATCATGCTGCCAGTAGAGGCGCTTGTCACACCGTCCCATAGGAAAGGCGGAACGGTGTTCGCAACTGGTGGCCTCTCTGACATGGCGAAGGAGTCGGTTACCAATGTCAGTGCCGTAATCAAGAAGCTTACAGGAAAGGATGTGAGTGACTACGATATCCATGTTCAGTTCGTTGACACCCACGGGGTGGACGGCGATTCGGCCAGCATTACTATTGCAGCGGCGGTTATCTCTGCACTGGAGGAGATACCAATCGATCAGAACTTGGCTATGACCGGGTCTCTATCGGTACGTGGCGAGGTTCTACCGATTGGCGGCGTCACCGCTAAAATCGAGGCAGCCGCCAAGAGCGGCGTCACTAGGGTTCTGATTCCTCGTGCCAACATGAAGGATGTGCTAATCGATGACGAGTTCCGCGACAAGGTCGAAGTCATCGCAGTAGATACCCTCGACGAGGTGATGGAGAACGCTCTGATTCCTGGCGACGCGCGTACCGGTCTTGTCGAGAGATTGGGGCAGATAGTAGATCGCCTGACCAAGGAGACCAGCACCTCATCCACAGCTTGATTCACTCTAAGAGTGAATCACTCGTCTATCCGTCATGCTCAAATCGGTCACGCCATCGCAAGAATCGATGCGCAACCATATCCCGCTGCTTCTGATGGCGTTGTTCCTCACTTCGACAACGCTTGCTCAGGTATCAGCGGACATCGCTCCACCGCCACGTCTGGATCTCATGGATCAGGCTTTGGAGGAAGCAATGGAGAACGAAGGCGAGTTGTCAGTGATATTCCAGTTTGAAGAGGAACTCACGAACTCCGACATCGCAAAGATTGAGGCATTGGGTCTTGAAGTGGTTGGCCGCACCTCAATCCTACATGGTGGCCTAGTGAACGGTTCTCCCGATGCGATTGCCAAACTATCCAACATGCCCGGTGTTTTCTTCCTCGAGTTGGACACGCCTCTGCAACATTTCTACCTCCCTGGAGACAACGGGGATGTTGGAGCAATGATGCATGAGACGGTTCACGTAGTAAACGCCAGTGCCGCTTGGCATCGAGTCATCGTGGATCGTGACGGCGATGTATCGTTCGAGGATGACCACTCGTTCAGCGAGTGGGATGGCGATGGCACTACTGCTGTTGACCTCGATACTGGAATCGATGGCGAGCACCCAGATTTCGACTGCGGCGAGCCATGGACTGGAGAGAAACTAATCTGGTCAGCCAAGTGGTCGGGGGTCGCTTGGATTGATGCACCTAACTGCAATTCAGATACTTCATCTGGCCACGGAACCCATGTTGGCGGAACAATCGCTGGCAACGGTGACGCTTCGGCAGGTAGGCGTCTGGGAACCGCCAAGGGTGCTCAGATAGTAGCTCTAGGAACGGGCGACGGGGCATCCATCTTTGCTGCAGTGCAAGGTCTTGAGTGGACTTACGAGAACAGCCGACCCGGTCTCAATCAGTACAACATCAGGGTAGTTTCTAACTCATGGGGTACCAATGGCGACTACGAACCCTCTAATTCAGTCAGTCAACTCACTGATAGACTAACTTACGACAACGGTGTGGCTGTAATCTTCGCTGCTTCCAACAGTGGTGGTAGTGGTAGTGAGGGAGACGATGACCTTCGTACCAACAAGTACGCCAACACACCTTCAGCGATTTCTGTGGCGGCTTTGGTTCACGATGGTAGTGCCGTCACCTCGTTTTCCAGTCGCGGTTGGATTGCACAACAGCACACATGGCCGGACATAGGTGCACCTGGTCGCGATATCTGGGCAACCGCACCTCGCGCAACGGCGATTGATGCTAGCACTAGAACTCAGGGCGACCTGTATTACATGTCGATAAGCGGCACCAGCATGGCTACTCCACACATTGGTGGAATAGCCGCACTACTATTCTCAGCGGCTCCCTCGCTGACCACCGCTGACTACCAGCGCGAGGATCACGATGAGGGTACAAACATGGTCAACGGTGAGTCAGCGCAGGGATATCAGAAGGAGGACTGGGCAACTGCCAACGAGACGCGCGTACACGAAATTGAACTGATACTCGAACTCACATCACAGTACGATCACTTAGCCAACTCTTGCGAATCGGGCAACGACGAAGACTCCTGCAACGACATTCCCGAGCAATGCTTTGTATCCAATATGACTGGACTGTGCCACGACTGGAGGGTTGGACACGGTTTGGTTCATGTCGATCACGCCCTCGCCCTAGCCCGCACCTTACAGGTTCTACGTGACCCAGATGGAGATGGATTCCTTGACTATCCTGAAGCAACCGTTTGGGATGCCTACGAACACTACCAAGGTATTCTCGATGTCCGCGACATTCCACTGAACACTGACCAGTTAAAGCACGCTTGGAAGGGAGAGTGGAGCCACTTCAACAACGGCCCCACCAGCACTTTCGGTAGTTACGCTACCGATGACCGTCACTATGTATGGATTCCCAACGGAACCAAGGAGATGCAGATTGCCTTCACCGCCCTAGAGTGGGACTCGGATACGACTCAAGTTGCTCAAATCCGCCCCAATGTCGACCTCGGTTCGGATGGTTCTGACGACGCCCAAGGGCAAGGGAGCAGAACCGGAGATACATTGTACATCGTTTTAGACATCGAAGAGGAGCACTGGGAGAAGTGGACTGAGTTCGATGTTACAGGCACCGCGATATCGCTTCCCATCACCCAAGTTCTGTCTGGTTCGGAGTTCATGGAACCAAGGGTTCCTTACACCGTAGATGTTCTGCTGACTCTCGATATTAACGAGCCTGTGTATGTTGAGTGGGAGTTGAGGATGGATGGCTATACTGACCTTGACCCAGCCGTCCCTTCGGATTCGTATGATTCAGCATGGGACGGCAACCTTGTCTATCGCAGGCCGGTTTACGACGAGAGTCTGGTACCTCCTTACATCAAGCCGCCCGTGGTGGAACCTCAGTCAAGCGTCTCGATCCCTATGGTGCTTGGAATGTTGTTCCTGACTCTGACGCTGCTTGGCGTAGTTGCCTTGCAACTGGTTAAGCGGGGCTTCTTCGATAGTGCACTTGACGCTTAACCATAGGATGAGAATCCAATTGACTAGGCTGTTTGGTAGCCAAAGCAATACAACCCCCCCTTGAGACGAGCCGTTACTAGAGGTGCCTCATTTGTCGAAGAAGGGCTCACTTGCTGTTGTCTTTCTCGTAGTGCTCGTCGACATGATTGGATTCGGAATCATCATCCCATTTCTGACCTACATGGTTGAACATCTGTCCGAGCCAGGGCAACCAATCGGTAAGTGGGTGGCGGCTCTAATGGCTTCATATGCTGGAGCCATGTTCCTCTTCTCTCCTTTCTGGGGTGCTCTTTCGGACAGAATAGGGCGAAGACCAGTGCTCATGTTTGGCTTGGCCGGCAACTCACTTGCTTTCCTCACATTTGGGATTGCCAATAGTCTCTGGATGGCTCTCGGTGCCCGCCTCTTCGCCGGTATGGTCAACGCCAATATCTCGGTCACGCGTGCCTACATAGGTGATGTTTCGCAACCACATGAAGTCGCTAGACGTCAAGGAATACTAGGGGTTGCCTTCGGTGTTGGCTTCTCGGTGGGGCCGGCGCTTGGCGGAGTACTATCCGCACCGGCTGAATGGGGGTTCACGGATGTGTTCGTCGGCACAGTGTTCGAGACTTATCCGTACCTCCTCCCATGCTTGGCATCAGCCGTTCTTTCTCTAATTGGGTTCATTCTGGCAGTGACCAAGTTAGAGGAGAGCCTTCCAGCTGAGGATCGTTCCAAGATCGAAAAGCGCTCCGCATCGGCGACGCTCAAGACCAACCTCTCGAATGTTGTCAAGATGTTGAGCCGACCGGTCGTTTCTCCTCTACTTTGGTCAATGGTCTCTTTTTGGATCGGCTTCACCATCATGCATGTAGTATTCATTCTGTTTACAATGCGGCCATTATCTGAGGGTGGATTGGGCTTTAGTGAGATAGACAATGGTTGGATATTCACTATGATTGGAGTGGTGGGAATCATCACTCAAGGTTGGCTGATTGGGCCACTCACCGACAGGTTTGGGTCGTCGCGGTTGCTGGCGACTGGTTTCCTGTTAGCTGGGATTGGTTTGGTTGCTATTCCACAGGTTCCGACTGGATACGGCATGGTTTGGATGCTACTCACTTCTACAGTGATTGCGTTCGGTAATGGCCTTGTCACTCCTAGTAATATGACACTGTTGACCTTCGCATCGGGAAGCGAAGAACGTGGAGCGGTGATGGGTGTCAGTGAATCGCTGAGATCGCTGTCATCGTTCTCAGGCGTCTTGATAGGTGGTTGGGTATGGGACATGACTTCGAACAGAACAGACATGTTTTCGCAAGAGACTGCGTTCTGGATGTGCGGCGTCTTCTGTTTTCTCGCTTGGTTCAGTTTTAGGACGACCGGAGCATGGAAAGCAGAGGGTTCCCTCCCTCTTCATGGAGAGGATGAATGATGGTAGATCCTGCGATAGTTTGTCATGGCGGCGCAGGACATACCGCCAAGGATCAACCAGGGGTAGACCAGGCTACTGACAAGGGTTGGGAGATACTGGTTGGCGGTGGTTCAGCGCTCGACGCGGCGATAGCTGCGGTCATGCATATGGAGGACGACCCGGTTCTCAATGCCGGTACTGGAGGCAAGTATCGTGACGATGGCAGTATTCAACTAGACGCTTCGATAATGACTAGCGACGGCAGGTTCGGCGCGGTTGCCTGCATCGAGGAGACACGCAACCCGATAGTGGTCGCAGCGGCATTGCTGGATTCCCAGCTCAACATGCTTGTTGGTAGAGGTGCTCGTGACTTCGCTGATGGCCTGCACATCCCTAGGGAGGAGGTTGTTGGCTCAAAGAGGAAGCACGCATCGGATACAGTTGGTGCGGTCGCCCGCGACAGCACCGGTCTGATAGTAGTGGCTAGCTCGACCGGAGGTTGCTCTGGGCGACCAGCCGGTAGGGTGGGGGACACGCCACTC
>CAXFCF010000087.1:0-5442 GCA_964000875.1 uncultured Candidatus Poseidoniales archaeon | reverse complement strand
TTAGAATATCTCTCAACAACACCCTTCCTCATCTCCTCTGGATCCCATTTCATACTCGCCGCCATCTTCATCGCTGAAGCAAGTGCTTGAGCGTCGTCGACTGGAACGAGTATGCCATCCTGTTCCCTCACAATATCGTTTGGACCACCGCACATAGTAGCAACCACTGGACGGCCGCTGCATAGAGATTCAACAGCTACTATCCCAAAAGTTTCGTATCTGCTAGGGTGCACGAATGCGTCAATCATTTGGTAAAATGTATGGGCTTGATCCCTTGGAATTGCTCCCAAGAACTCAACCCTATCTCCTATGCCTAAATCTTTCGTGAGTACTTCTAAACTCTCTCTAAGGGGGCCGTCGCCAGCAAGTAGTAACCTTCCTTCAATTGATGAAGAAAAGGCTTGGAGAAGTGTGTCGTGACCCTTGTCGTTTACGAGATTTGCCATGTATCCCCATGTAAATTCATCTCTTGGTTTTGAATCTACACAAAGAGGGAATTTGTCTACATCGATCATATTAGGAACTATAGTGAAAGGTTCGCTATTAATTCCTATCTTTTCACCTAAATCAATCGCCATCGGGTTGCTAACTGACAGAAGACATTGTGCTTTCAATAGGCTCTCTGCTGCTGTTCGGCGCTCGCGGGGTCCAGCTATCCCGCGAGCAAAAACACTAGATCCTACTGTAACTACAAGAGGGAGTTTGGCGTGTTCTGCAACAGCAGTGCCAATCACAGCCCCCCACATAGTGCACTTAGCATGAATAATGTCTGGTTTTCCATTTACTACAACATAAGCTTCGTACATCTTGATTGCCAATCGTTTCCTTTTGTTGACTGATGCTCGGTAGATTGGAGGTATCCTTTGTAATGGGCCCGGTTGAAACAAACGAGCACTCGCTCTAACAACTGTGAGGCCATTTTCTTCGGACATCTCTATACCATGAACTGGCCCCTTTAGCCAACCCTTTGAGGGAAGGTCGTGAAACCTAGCGTGTAATACACCTACTTTGTGACCTACTTCGGAGAACATCTCCGCTTGCTCTTTGAAGAATGTGCCCAATAGAGGGGCATCATCACTTGGATACCAAGAGGGGATGAATAGGATGTGGGGTCGGTTCACGCAGCAACACCTAGACTACGCTGACTCGTGAATGGTCATCACGATTTTGGAGAAAAATCATTCCTCTTCACTGGCTGCAGGGGGCGTAGATGACTTTGAGGGGGCATCGCCGCCAAAAGCAGATATCACTGCTGCTGCAGATGAAGTAGAGGGATCTATTTGATCGATGCTCTCGATAGATATTGTTCGGCGCTTCACCCTGTGCCTACTTCCAAAAGAAGAGAGAATCCGATGTTCTGCATCGGCTTCATCTGATGCTACTATGTCTTGTGTGAACTTTTGTCTCATCTTTCCATTTGGGAACGAGCCCACTACTCTGTACGCGTTCATCGGTTCGGCCGACTTGGGTCGTCGTCTTAAACGCGATGGACTTGGATATGGATATGGGAAGGGGGAGTGGGGTGTGGTTCATCGCACTTTTTCTCATAATACCAATTCCCGCCAACATAGACCCGCCACTATCACCCGAAGGAGAATACGAAGTGGAGTTTGGGAGGGTTGTGGTATCTTTGGATTGGCGTAATTTAGAGTTAGAGGGTTTACACCCACTTAGGCAATCCTCACCCACCTCGATTTTAGTTTGGGGGGCTACTAAAGGGGCTCCTGAACCTGCTATTTACAGGGGTCATTTAGAAAATACTGCATCGTATAGAGTGGTACTTGAGCCGGGGCTTCCGTTGAAGGCGCAGATGTGGGTTTTTGACGTAATATCTTCTTTTGGAAATACTTCCTACTTATTTCAGCCACTTGATGAATCAATGTTGTCCCCTGTGCTCCTATTTACTACTGAGATAAATTTTGATCAATGGTGGCCTGAAATAGAGATGACTCATGGTATAAGATGGGTCGAGCCAGTTCTAGAAACTGAGGGGAGAAACGAAGTTTCGGCTTCAATACTACAGCACGGCCAGTTAGAAGGTTGGCCATCGTGGAACTTGGGGTTGGATGGTGAAGGTGTAGTGATTGCTGCAGCAGACTCTGGAATTGATAGAGATCACGCTTGCTTTAGACAAGCTACTGCGGAGGGTGAAGCAGGAAGTGAAATCAATAATGCAACTGGAACCCCTGGAATCAATCATAGGAAAATTATCGCTCTGAATGAAACCATCGATGATTGGGATGAACTGGGGCAAGACGACTACCGCCATGGTACACACATAGCAGGGTCTCTAGTATGCCATATTGTATGGAATCAAGCTGCTGAAATGAATGGTGATTGGGATAACGCTACTCCTGGTGATGGGACTTCTCTCTCATATAGATCAAAATTAGTATTCGAAGATGTGGTCGATGATGATGATTGGAAAGTTCCAGATGTCGATGAATTGTTCTGGGAAGCAGCGAGGTATGGTGCGGTGATACGTTCTGATTCTTGGGGTGACCCCACGTCAAATTATACAGTGAGGACTGAATGGTTCGATACATGGTTACATCAAGTGCCATGGTCAGTTGCTTTTGTGGCTCCAGGTAACACTGGTGGAGAAATCCTAGAACCTGCGAACGGTCACAATGTTGTATCTGTTGGAGTCGCCGCGCACGATGGAACCCAAGACTTGTGGACGATGACGCCGCGGGAGGCAGCCACAACAGGAAGACAGGGTGTATTGTTAGTAGTCCCTGGGGAAGATATTGTTTCAGCAATGGCTGACGGGCAACACAAATCGTACAATGATGGGATGAGGCCATCAACTGGGAGTTCAATGGCCACCCCTCAAGCTGCATCTGCTGCAGCAATTGTGCAGCAAATGGTGCAAGATGGTTGGCTATCTGGTAACGAAGAGAGAGTAATCACTTCTGCCATGTCGCTCAGGCCGGATTGGTATATGGGTATGAATACGAATTTGAGTCATGGAAATATTGCGCTTGCACAGGGTTTTACTCCATCTGGTTCGATGTTGCGAGCATTACTAGCTCTCTCTGCTGAGTCATTGGAAGGGGGGAGGCAAGTCAGTGAAATTTTGGGTCCCGCTCCTGATGACCAACAAGGGTGGGGTAGGGTCAATTTATCCAATTTAGTTGACTTTGCTGAAATCGAATATTCACTTGAAAATTCAACTGTGGATCCTTCACCCCATACATGGATTCACGATTCCTTCAGATATGATGGAGATTGGTTTAATCTGGTCGATTCATGGGTTGATGACGACCCCTTGACAGGTGTTGCAAAGGCGAGTTGGCGAGGGGAGGGCGCCGCAGGACCATTCCTATCTACTGGAGAAAATTTCTCGTGGAAGTTCAATGTTGTTCCTGGTTCAGACTTTAGAGCGCATCTTTCGTGGACTTCCGCGCCGGGATTAGAATCGTTTGATGACCTTGATTTAGTAGTGATGACGGATAATGGCCGAACTTATCTCGGGAACGATTTCTTGGATAGTGGTATTGCTGATTCTAATGATGCAGTAGAAGGTGTGATTATACCATCATTAGAATTGAAGGGAGTAGAAATTATCGAAATTAAAGTCGAAGCTAATCATGTATCTGCGGGACCTAATGAAGGTGTGATTGGATTAATGGGCGATCGAATTGGATTCGCGCTAGCTGTCGATGGAGTGGAAAGAAGTAGTGTGGATGTATTGTCTGTGTGGTCTGTGATGGATGATACTCGAGGAAGTGGGTTGCCTGATTTGTTGGTGGCTTGCTTCATTACGGTGCCAATCGCTTTTGCTATTGCTTTCGTTATTGATGCCCGGCGAGTAAGTTATCAATCGGAAAATTACGGCTCAATGACCAAAGGTCAACCTTCAAACCATGGAGTGGACTCGCTCGACCCAGCAGAGGCGCCGACGCTAGGTGATTGTGATGAGTGAAAGACTGTACATAGGCATTGATTTAGGGACATACCAATCAACGATTTCTTCTTCGAATGGTACAATGGAAACATTGCAGACAGTGGTGGGTAAACCAAAGGACCCGATCGCTAGAAACTTTCTGAAGAGAGATACTTTGTTCGGTGACGATGCGCTGAAAAATAAATTGGCTTGTAACCTCTATTACCCTCTTGCAGCTGGTGTTGCTCAGGATGATGAAAACAATCTAGCAGCTGCTAAATCGTTTGTTACACATCTTGTCGAAGCAGTAGATCCTGAAGAGTTCGATGAAGTGTTTGGAGTAATCTGCTCTCCATCACACATCTCTTTTACTGACAAGAGTAACCTTGTGAGTATCCTGCGTGGTCAAGTAAACGCCATCATGGTCGTCAGCGAACCTTTTGCTGTGGCATTCGGACTTGATGAAATTGGTGGAAGTATTGTCGTCGATATCGGTGCGGGAACTACTGATGTTGCTCGTATCTACGGAACTTTCCCTGGTGAAGACGACCAATCCACAATTCAAGAAGCAGGAGATTGGATTGATGTACGTCTCAAGGAATTAGTTGAGAAAAAATTCACAGGCGCACAACTAACTAAGGATATGGTTCGAGGTTGGAAAGAAGCGGGTTCCTATGTTGGTGGAGATGCAAGAGAACAACTTGTCGAACTGTCAGTAGATGGAAAGAAGCAAGTCGTGGATGTAGGTGACTTAGTGCAAATCGCATGTGAAGAATTGGTTCCCCACTTGGTGCGTTCTGTAAAGGGAATTGTCGCAAGCGCCGACCCTGAGTACCAACAAATACTACGAAACAACATCATTCTCTCTGGAGGGGGGTCACTAATCGATGGATTGGCTGACAGAGTTGCCGATGAGTTGGCTGATATTGGTGATGTGCGTGTATGGTGTGCTGACGACCCTGTTAAGCGAGTTGCTGATGGCGCCCTGAAGCTCTCAATGGTCATGCCTGATGACCAATATACTGCAATCAACTGAGTTGGGGTCCGCAACCCCTAAGGGGTTGTAAGAACGGCTTTTCTCAGCCTTCACTAAGGTGAAGGTTCAAGAATGGTTCTCTTCCGATAGCGTGTTTGATTGGGCATGGGAACAGGGACAAACACCAATGGAAAGGCCGTCAGTGCCGGTGATGTAGACCGTGCGGCACTAGCAGGAATGTTATCTGGATATGAAAGTGAACAACTCATTGATGAAGTAATAACAGCCTGGGAAGAGTTGGCGGCTGCTAACAAAGATTTAGCTGGTGCAAACCAAAGAACAAGGGTTCTCGAATTGGATTTGCAAGAAAGATCAGAATTAGGTGCTCCAGAGAGAGCAAGACTAATCAAAATGGAAGATGATCTTCGTGATAGAGAAGCTAAGATTATCCATCTTGAGAGAATGCTAGATGACACTCGGAGAGACAAAGAGTCTGTAGAGAAATCAGTAGGTGCATTGAGAGTCGATGAGTTGGAGCGAGATAACGCTAACTTGAGTGAATTGGTAGAAGGTCAAA
>CAXFCF010000086.1:0-5448 GCA_964000875.1 uncultured Candidatus Poseidoniales archaeon | reverse complement strand
CCAATGAACATCAATCCAATCACTCTCATCGGTGATAGTCAAAGTTCTCCGCTTGTTGGAAACATCGAACGACAGTTCTGGATTCGATACGCCATCGTAGACCATGTGTACCGAACCTCTGACGAACTTCAGGTCATGACCATCATCGTCCACAGCGATATCCGAAGCGTTAACGGAAAGTGACGAGCCTTCGTATACATCTCCTGTAAATTCCTCTTGATTGAGGCGGGGAGGGGAGTTCGCGATTTCTATCGCCGTAGAATAGGAGGCTTGCTGACTATGGTTCCTGACTCTCATCGTCATCGTGTGCAAACCAGGGGATATACCGAACGGCACCATAGAACAATACGCTTCGTTGCTTGAAGAGTTCCAAGAACCTAGAATCCACTCGGTTTCGTCATCCACCATGCACTCGACCGTCAAAACGGGAGGATTCTGGTAGTCCCTCTCGATAACAGATGCCATCATCTCGATGGTGGAGGTAGCGGTCACTGCCGATGAGGAACTGTACAGATGCCAAGTGCCGTTTGTGAAATCAAACCACCAAGTCTCATCACAACTTGACTGGCTACAGACGCCAAACATCACGAGACGATCCAGCGATGAATCATAGGTCATCGACCAACCGGCTTGCCCACTTGGCAAGCCACTCGACTCAATCTCAGACCACTCCAGCGTGTCGAGATTGAACTGCCATAAATCGGCAAGATATCCAGTTGTAGAGTATCCGCCGAGCAGGTAAACCACTCCATCCTCATGATTCTCGGCTACCGCCATCTGCGCTCTAGAGGAGGGATGAGCTCCAGAAAGAGCAAGTTTCGACCAGGCTCCTGTCGAGCCATCAAACATCCATGTTTCGTTAGTGAGGTTGAAGTCGGAATTCGCCCCTCCAAACAGGAAGGTTCTGTTCCAATCACCACCATCGAAGGTCGCAGGACTAATCACTCCAGAGGGGTTCGATTGCGTTACCAACTCCTGCCAGACACCGATGTCAGGATCGAATTTCCAAGTTTCATTGACGGGATGCCAGCTATCATCCACACCTCCGAAGAAAATGAACGCGTCCTCTCCTGAAGACCAGCTCATCGAGGCCCAAGCAGAAGCGTTTGGCCTAACCCCTTCCGGATAGGCTGACCAAGATCCGGAGAACCCGTTCCAACTCCATTGGCTCGACCCCCCATCTTGAGGCACCCCCATGTAGAGACCCATAGAGTCACCATCGTAGGCGAAGTAACTCTGCTCCAGTTCACTCAACGACTGGCCGCGAACCCATTCACCATCATTTGCAAGATCAAGGCTCCAACTGTCAACGGCAGGTTCGGAAGTATGTGATAAACCCCCGAAGAGCACCGAGAGATTCGTCCTCTGGTCAAAGAACATGTGATGACCTTGCCTTGCAACTGGTGCCTCGTACACTTGCTCCAAGGGACTCATTCTGTAGAACTGGATTAGATCGAGATTTTCCGAGAGATAGGATTCGGAATCACTTCCTTGGTCAGGATAACTGTGCGCTCGGCTGGTTCCAGCAAGCCAACTCTCATCATCTCCCTTGAGAACCAAATCGAGATACGGTTTGACCTTTGATATCGCATGAGCCTGTTGATCCTCAGCAGTCATAGTCGCCTCACCGTCGAACAGGTTATCCCACCACGATTGATCATCCTCGTACTGGACATGGTTGGCACCAACAACCTCCAGAAGCTGCCAACCACCTTGCCACTGATCGAGCATGGGATCAATGTGTTCGTTGATTGGAGCCACGGTATCGGCAGTTCCTGTAAGGAAGAGAGCAAGGTTGGGGTTAGCGATATCAACAGCGGCAACATTTGTGCCGGTTTCGCTGGAGTCGAAACCTAGGCCAAACAAGGCTCTCGGAGGTTCGTAAGAGCCTGTTGGGAACCAAGCGCCCCACGCCCCAAAGACCGCTGTGGCGACGCCAGCACCCTCTCCATGACCAGCTACCCCCCAATGTCCCATATCAATGCAACCTTGGGAACCAGGAGGGCTGTGTTGAACATCTCCAGTCTGATTGATGTAACCCATCTTGGCAATCAACTCGGCGTGATCAGATGCGGCGCGATACTCTTCGTCTCCATCCCTCTCTTCACCTAGAGTGACGACCACATATCCTGCTCTTGCTAATCCTTCGCCAATCCATGAGTATGCGTCGTGCTCCTCACCATTATCGCCGTGAAAAACGACCCATGGATAGGGCGCCCAAGCGCAATCCATGGCCTTACCCTCGCCTTCATTCTGTGCAGGATAGTAGATTCTAATGTCTACATCTTCGCCTCCAGAGTCGGAGTAGGTCGAATCCATCCAACCTGTAGCGAACCTATCGGAGGCCACCGGAGTCGCGAAGTTTCCTGACTCCTCTCTCGGCTCTGCAGACGATGGAGCAACTGCACACGACATGAGTGAAGTGGTGAACAACACCGCAAGGAAAAGCGAGCGAAGTCCGTTCGTCATCATTCGCTGCTTCGCAGCGACTGGCTTTGAATCACTCGCCGACGCGCTTCTGTCTCAATCTGCTTCCAGATTAAGCATTAATTCCCTCAAGGTAGGAAGGTCATCGGCCGCTTCTGGGAAAAAGAGGTAACGCCAAGCAACCAGATGTTGTGCGGCCAACAACCACCTCCCATCTAGATGGTAACCCCACTCCGTCTCGACTTCAGATTTCCAATCTCCTTGTGAGTAGGTCGCCGACACATAGAGTGGTGCGTCAGGCCCAGATGGTGCTTGCTCGCCGGAAACTTCGGGTTCTGTACCAGGTGCTTGATCGAAGTCAATTTCAAGGCGACGGCCGACGATGTCGCAAACCTCAGACGCATCTACCATGGAATCTTTCCATGGCCCTCTGGATGGAAGTTTCCTTCTACCGCCCATCTGCCATACCAGGCCTCCGGATTCCGCCCATGCAGCAGCACAGGAACGAGCTGTCGAACCTCCTCCAGTCAAACACAGCAGTGGTTTCTCAGCGTAGTCGATTAATCCGAAGTCGAAGCCGAACTCCTCAGCCAACATAACAAGACCTTGGCCATCTGTACTCGAGGCTCTCCACACATGACCATCGTGCCTCAAGTGGTTAACCGATGAGATGAGCATGTTCCCAAGCACCCACTCTGTACTTCCATCGTACGGCATCTGGTGCTTCAGTGGAGTAGTCACTGAAATCCAGACCTCGCGAGAACCGATATCCGCACCCGGGCTCGCCCTTGCTATGCTCTCATTCCTTGCATGACCCCAAGCAAGAGCATCCACAAGAGAAACGGTTTGGATTTTCTCCTTCGCCTCAAACTCAATCGTAATGCCGGAATCTCGAAGATGCTGAGCGACCAAACCAAACAGAGTGGGCGTCAATGAGTGGACGATGGGGTCACCAGCCACCGCGGCGCATACACTCATTTTCTTCGCCACGGAACCCTGTGGTAACTCAACCTCAAAAAGACCATTGGAGCAACTGTTTGGAAGAAATGAGGTAGGGTTCTAATCGGGTCGAAGGCATTCCTACGGAATGAAGTATTGAAAACCGGTTCGTCAACCGACGGCCATGGCGACAGATTTGGAGATAGCGAGGGAAGCCGATCCCCTCCCCATCGAGGAGGTCGCTTGGAAACTCGGACTTGGCGTAGAAGACATCACCCCCCTCGGTAACGGAATTGCCAAAGTCAACTGGCAGGCACTCAAATCCAGGAGAAAGGACACACGGGGCTGTTTGGTACTCGTAACCAGTGTTAACCCCACCCCATTTGGAGAAGGAAAAACTGTCACCACAATAGGCCTTAACCAAGGGCTAAACCGAATCGGTAAGCGCGCATGCTGTGTGATTCGAGAACCATCCATGGGACCTGTATTCGGTATCAAGGGGGGAGCTGCTGGTGGGGGGAAATCACAGGTCATCCCAATGGAGCAAATTAACCTCCACTTCACCGGCGACCTGCATGCAGTCACTTCAGCTCACAACTTGTGCTCGGCAATGTTGGACAACCACCTCCATCACGGCAACGAATTGGACATTGACCCATCTCGTGTGATATGGCCCCGTGTCATCGACATGAATGACCGATCGCTCAGATACTCCGCGATTGGACTCGGTGGTGCCATCAATGGATTCGCTCGCGAGGAACGCTTCGACATAACCGCTGCAAGCGAGGTTATGGCAATCTTAGCGCTTTCTAAGGACTATAAAGATCTCAGAAAGAGATTGGGAGAGATAGTTGTCGGCGAGAATAGATCGGGCAGTCCGGTCAAAGCTGAGGACATCGGTGCGGCTGGACCAATGGCTCTTCTGCTGAGGGATGCTCTACTGCCAAACTTAGTGCAAACCCTCGAAGGTGACCCTGCGTTCATCCACTGTGGTCCTTTCGCCAACATAGCACACGGTAACTCCAGCATCATCGCTGATCAACTCGCACTGACTCTGTCCGACTATGTCGTGACCGAAGCTGGGTTTGGCTCAGATATGGGCGCGGAGAAGGCGATTCACATCAAGGGCGCCGCAAGTGGGATACCACCAGATTGCATCGTCATCAACGTCACAATCCGTAGCATGAAACTACATGGTGGTGGGCTGGGAAGCGGTGGTGGCCGGCGCCCCTCGAAGAAAGAATTGGCGAAGGAGAATGTCTCAGCCGTAGGTGCTGGGGCAAGTACCAATCTCGCACGACACATCAGGAACATGAAGCGGTTCAAGGTACCAGTCATCGTTTCCGTCAACAGATTCCCCACCGACACAGAAGCGGAGATTCAGGAGATTTTAGCCAAGGCCGTAGAAGCGGGTGCTGACGATGCGGTGGTCTTTGAAGGACATCAGCGAGGAGGAGCCGGCGCTGCAGATCTAGCGCGCTCCGTTTCAAATGCCTGCCAAGATCACCTAGCAGAAGGGAGAACTTTCGAACCATTATTCGGCAAAAATCTGGGTGTTCTCGACAAGATACTCAAAATCGCTACCCAAATGTATGGTGCAGAATCTATCGACTTGCGTAAGGAAGCACAGCGGGACTTGGCCAAAATCCAACGATGGAAATACGACAAGCTAGCCGTTTGTATGGCTAAGACGCAGTACTCCTTTACCCATGTCCCAACCGAACTGGGGGCACCCAGTGGATTCACGCTACCTATCCGCGAACTGCGACTTAACGCTGGCGCCGGCTTCATCGTGGTCGTATGCGGTGCCATGATGACAATGCCTGGTTTGCCAAGAGAACCGGCGGCTATGGACATGGACATGGATGAAGATGGGAACCTTACTGGCGTGTTCGGATGAACACGACGGGTTCAAAACACACATACTACGAGGACTCTTCATGCGAAGCCTCCTACTGGTAGTTATCCTTCTACTGGCGACCTCACTATCGGGTTGCGTAGAACCTGTCGCAGATGGCAACTCGACGGGCACCGATGAGGTCGAAGCACCGGACATCGAACCAGAACAGAACGATACCATTG
>CAXFCF010000085.1:0-5467 GCA_964000875.1 uncultured Candidatus Poseidoniales archaeon | reverse complement strand
GCCTCGTTCGGCAATCCTATACTCGCGTTCTTGCTGTTGGTGATTGTGGCGTCATCTGTTTGGGGTGGCCTTGGAGTCTGTCTGAGGATAATGACTGCCAGTGGGGACGACGAGGAGAAACTCCCTGCGCTTGGTAAACACGAGTCGCAGGGCTGACGGAGGGGAGTTCCATGTCAAAGGGTAGCGATGAGTTCAGTGGCCGTATAGGCCTCATATTCGCAGCAATTGGTGCTGCGATTGGAACCGGTAACATCTGGAGGTTTCCAAGAATGGTTGGTGCTAACGGAGGAGGTACCTTCCTAATCCCGTGGCTCTTCTTCCTGTTTGCTTGGTCGATACCGCTAGTGATAGCAGAGTTCGCTATCGGTAAGCGAGCGAGAACCGGTACTGTTGGAGCGTTCCGAATCTTCGCCGGTCGCCGGTTCGCTTGGATGGGTCTGTGGACCGCTTGGATCTCCACAGCCATTGGCTTCTACTACGCGGTTGTAGCCGGATGGTGTGTCAAGTACTTCACATTGGGAGCCACTAATGGACTTGCTAATGTCGATACGGTTGATGTGTGGAACGCTTTCCTACAGTCACCTGGACAGGTGATACTGTTCCAGTTCATCGTAATCGCAATCACCATTGTAGCCATCTGGAAGGGTGCCAAGGCAATCGAGGCGGCTAATGTCTGGATGATGTGCTCCCTATTCGTGATGCTGTTCACCACTCTCGCCCTCGCACTGGTGATGGATTGGTCTGATCGCTCGATGGACGGATTCACCTTCATGTTCACCATTCAATGGGATCTACTGGCTGAACCAGAGGTTTGGATCAATGGTTTGTCACAATCTGCGTGGTCATGTTCAGCAGGAATGGGAATGGCGATTACCTACGCAGTATACATGCGCAAGGATGAGGACACTGCACTCAACGCTACGACGATGGGGCTCGCCAACAACAGCATCTCCATAATCGCCGGTCTAGCTGTGTTGTCGGCAATCTTCGCCGTCTCAGACGATCCATTGTCGGTCGTTACCGGCGGTAGCAGCGCAATCACTTTCCTAGCGCTACCGGAAGTCTTCGCACAAGCGCCAGGCGGAGCTGGAGGTAGGTGGCTGATGATGACCGCCTTCTTCTTGGGTCTATCTTTCGCTGCTCTGACTTCGATGATATCGACCGTCGAGCTCTGTGTCCGCAACTTCGTCGACCATGGTATCGAGAGGAACAAGGCCGTTGCCTTCACAGCCGCCGCGATCTTCCTTCTCGGTCTGCCGAGCACTTTCGTGTGGATTGGCCTCGACGCAGAGGGCGTTGCTTTCCCACAGTTCCTAGAGGTTCAGGATCACATTTGGGGATACGGACTGATGTTCAGTGGCCTTTTCATAGCGTTCAGCATTTGGAAATATGGATATTACAAGTGGAAGGGTATGGTAGAAGCAGGAGACATCGAAGGTGGCCCTGCATCTTTCGTGAAGCATGGCATGTCTGGATTCCGTGATGATTTCATCAACACGGGCGATAACGACATCTGGGTACCAAGGGCTTGGGACTTTATTCTCTACTTCGCATTCCCCATTTTGTTCACGGTTCTGATTGTATCTTACTTCAGTGACTTGATTTCAAGGTTCGATCCCTGGTACATGGCATTCGCTCCATTCGACCCCAAGGGTGCTGGAATCATCCTGATGTTCTGGGGAGTAGTAGCGACATTGTTCATTGCGTTCAATGATTACGTGTTGACTCGTAGGCCAGTGTACCTAGGTGAGGGGCATTGGATAACAGGAATCTTCGACAGGAGTCAGTGGGAACTTCGCGAGGCGCCGCTGTTCCGCAATGTCCCCGAGGGAGCTGATGCGAGCGTCGAGATGTTGCCAGGTGGCGATGATCCACTCGTGGTCGAGGTCGGCGATGTACCACCTGGTTGGGAAGACACATTTGGCGATACCATCGATGCGGAACTCGCCTGACACACCGGTTAGGAGGGCTCAGACATGGGCTGGAAGTTGGATTGGAGTGAAGTGGCGGTCTTGGACGCCAATGCCGAGGCGCTTGGTGTATCCACCACGAAACTGATGGGCGCTGCTGGGCGTTCTCTTGCAGCTAAGGCAGCAGAGATGGTTGGTGACGGAGACATCCTCATTCTTGCAGGACCCGGCAACAACGGCGGCGATGGGTTTGCTGCTGCACTGGAGTTGCAGTCGATGGGAGGTAAGCCGAGGGTCGTAGCCTCACATAATTTACAGAAGGAGGAGGCAGCTCAATCTTACAGAGATCGCTGTGACGCGGTAGAGGTTTGGAACTCGGATACCGAGTTCGGCTCACCAGACATCGTTGTCGACTGTCTACTTGGTGTTGGTCTCGATGGAGAACCTCGTGGATCTGTGGCTGACATCATTCGTTGGGTGATGCCTAACAATCCGCCACTGGTTCTTGCTTGCGACATACCATCCGGTCTTGGCTCCACTCTCTTCCTTGCCGCTGATGCTACGGTTACATTCCACTCTGAGAAATCAGGAATGAACTTCGCCGATGTTGGTCAGGTAGTCGTCGCTCCACTACCATGGCCGGCTGAGACTATTGATTGCGGGCCTGGTGATGTTCTTCGTTACCCGCCGCTGGATCCAACTGCCCACAAGGGTCAGCGGGGTAGGTTGCTAATTGTTGGTGGTGGACCCTACCACGGTGCCCCCATTCTTGCTGGCCGTGCTGCGGCTCGAGTTGGTTGTGACTTGGTTCATGTTGCCATGCCTCGTAATGCCGTCGATAGAGCGACATGGCCCGACCACTTGATCCCAGAACGGCTTAGGTCGGAGGACAAGCTAGGTGAGGTCGGAAAGGACGAGGTTCTCAAACTGATAGAGGAGCGAGGATTCGATGCGGCTCTCATTGGCCCCGGCTTGGGTAGGGAAGAAGATACGACTGAAGCGAGTCTTGAGATTATACAGCAACTTGCCGAGGCGGGTATTCCTACGGTAATCGACGCCGACGCAATTTACTCTCTCGACGAAGGCACTTGGCCTGAGGGTCTGTCTGGAGTAGCTACACCACACGAGCGCGAACTACGTATGTGGTTGTGGGATGAAGACCCCTCAGAGGTGATTGCTTCAGATGACATCGATCCCGAGTCACGCGTCATAGTCAGAACCGGCTCAATCGATCAGTTACACGGCCTTGAAGGAAGATATTGCCAGGCTACCGGAGGTCATCCGAGGATGGCTACCGGAGGCACTGGTGACTTGTTGGCTGGATGTATCGCCGGTCTTCTTGCCCAAGGTATGGCAGCATGGCCAGCTACTCGACTCGCTTGTCACCTCATGCGTGTTGCAGGGGAGATGACAGCCATCGAGTTTGGCCCTGGTTTGCTTTCCTCCGATGTACCACCTCACATCGCTAAGGCGTTGGCCGCTCTGACGGCTGATTGA
Source organism: uncultured Candidatus Poseidoniales archaeon (assembly GCA_964000875.1). GTDB lineage: Archaea > Thermoplasmatota > Poseidoniia > Poseidoniales > Thalassarchaeaceae > MGIIb-Q1. The sequence continues at coordinate 2,060 of CAXFCF010000085.1, read as the reverse complement.
AGAACACGCCTAGGTTCCGTAACAGCATGGAGTTGGCTGAAGCGACGATGTGGGTCGTCGTGGTATCTGCCGTCCTGATTCCTCTCAGTTACTACTTCTGGAGACGCTGGGATAGGCCATCTCGCGCTGCGCGCGCAGAACAAGAACGCCGGTTACAGGAGAAGGAAGTCTACGAAGCGTTCCTCAAGGAGGAGGAGAAGGCGCGTGATTTCGAGCGTGTCCAAGCACTGAAGGCGCTTGAGGAAAAGAAGCGGCAAGACGCCTTGCCACCGAGTGGAGAGTCTCTGTCCACAGCTCTTTCAAGTATCGTCGACGAACCTAATCAGGAGTCTCCAGTGGGTTCAAACGAAGTTGTCAGAACTGCTGAAGAAGTAGCTGAGTTGGAGTCTATTCCTGAGTCGGTTGAGGTTCCAGATATAGAGCCGGATGAGACCGCGCAAGAGGTATTAGAAGACACGGGGCCTATTCCATTGAAGGTGGGCATTACTCTCCCCGAGGGTATGGGAGCCACCTCAACTCATGATTCGGTCAACATCACTGAAGAGGTAGAGTGGCCAGAGTGGGATTGATTCGATGACCGACACCAAGCCGAAGCGCCGCAAAGTGAGGGAGGTCGCCGGTGCCCCCGCTCGCCGTGTCAAGGGAGGCATGAACAAGCTGAACACGCGTATGGTCAACATCGATTGGACTCCGCGCAAGATGCTGAAGGAGTATCTTCGCTTCAATATCACAGGCCTGTTCAACTCTCTGTTTGCTTTCATAATCTACGAGATATTCTATTGGATCAATCTCACCGATGCATACCGTGCACAGGCTGCATGGGCTGTTTGTGTCATTATAGGACAAGTTGAGGCGCATTATACTCACTATCGATTCACATTCGGTTCAGCCGCTCACTACACTACTAGCCTGAAGTGGGCTGTGACTATCTATTCCACAATCCTCGTTCTGTCTACAATCACGATGCATATCTTCGTTGAGGAGTTAGACATATTCCACAGGTATGCGTGGTTAATCAATACGGTTCTGTTTGGATATGTCAACTTCGCCTTCCTTCGTTGGCTCGCTTTCCCCCCTGAGTTCGACCGAGATCACCTAGAATCGATAGAAGAGGAGTGATTTCCCCGCTCCCATCCGTAGGATGGGACAATACTACGCTTCAGGTTCGTTGCGTGAGCGGGATTCAAGAAGCAACGGCGACCGGAGGGATTCATGTTCGAGCGAGCGCGTGGTACGCGCGACTTTGGTCCAGCGGAGATGGGTCGACGCTTGGCGTTCGAACGAATCTGCGATGAAGTTGCAGCCAAGTTCGGCTATCAGAGGGTGGCTACTCCTACATTCGAACGGCTTGACCTGTTTACCGCCAAGTCGGGTGCTGGCATCGTCGATCAGCTCTACGCATTCAAAGATAGGAGCGATAGGAATCTGACATTGAGACCTGAGTTGACAGCTCCAGTCATGCGTATGGTGGCTGCCCAAGGTGGCCAGGTCGCCAAACCCGCCCGTTACTCCTACTTTGGCTCCTGCTTCCGCTACGAAGAGAGCAAGGCAGGGCGTTATCGTGAATTCTGGCAGTATGGTTGCGAGGTCATCGGTGCCGATGGCACACTGACCGAGGCGGAGGTGATTGCATTCGCTTGCGCAATCCTCGACGAAGTAGGTCTCACAGGGTGGCAACTACGTGTCGGCCATGTTGGGGTACTAGGCGATGCTCTGTCAGCACTGGGTGTATCCTCTGATAACGCACGTGATGTCATGAGACTGCTTGACAAGGGTGACTTCGAATCACTCGCAGGAACAGGACTTGGTGCGGATGCACTTGCCGCTTTGCAGGAGTTGTCTGCGCTTGAAGGTGGAGTAGAGACAATCGCTGCTGCAGGAGAGATTCTTGGAAGGTTGGGTGTTGAATTGGATTCGCTATCCGAGTTGTCCGATACCCTAGGCTATCTCGAAGGGTTGGGTGCATCACCTCCTTCTATCGCAGTTGATCTAACAGTTGCCCGTGGTCTCGATTACTACACCGGTATGGTGTTTGAGGTGATGGTCGATGAGCTTGGTGG
>CAXFCF010000084.1:0-5481 GCA_964000875.1 uncultured Candidatus Poseidoniales archaeon | reverse complement strand
TTCAACCTTCCAATTGGAATACCATCTTACAAAGTGGCTCTCAAAGGTACACGCAGGCATAGGTGACTGTTATACAGGAACTAAACACCTCTTTATTATGAATCGAGACCCGACTCAAGTGTAGTGGTTGTCCATGTTTGGTAGGTGGCGCAAGAAGGAGGAGTCCTCAGGCATCACATGCCCCCTCTGTACTGAGGAATCACCGGAGGGCACCGAAGAGTGCCCCAAGTGCTATCACCAACTTGGAAAATCATCCATATCTCAGCCAGATAATGTATCTGGAGAAGTCAGCGGCGCGTTATTCGACGAGCTGATGTCTGAAGACGAAGATGAAGATGAGGGCGAGGTTGTCGATTGGTCGCGCCACGCCTTTGAGATAGATGATGTAACGATTGCAGTCGATCAGTATGAGGATGGTAGCGAAGATGTTAGTGTCTCACAGGATGTTTCGATGGATGCGTTCATTGCTGATGTTCCGGGTAGTTCTTCATCTAGTGATGATTTGGAAGAGGGTGAATTTGAACTCACTGCTTCCGACGCTCCCGAGGCGGTCGAGAAATTCCATATTCCAGATTCAAACGAATTAGACGAGGAATTTGTCGAACCCACTCACAAGGTTGACCTTGTAGTTCCACTCCTTCCATCAGGCGCCAACGAAGAGACTGACGATGACGCACTGATTGACCCCTCTGAGGTTCCCGATGAAGAGGAGGGTGAACCGGAGACTGAGACTTTAGTAGAGTCGGAACCGACTATCGAACCCACTCCAGAACCGGCGACTCCAGAACCGGCGACTCCAGAACCGGCGACTCCAGAACCGGTGGCTCAAGCACCAGCTCTGCCTAGCCTTCCAACTCAGCCTTCGGTAGCAACGCAGAATGGTGCGGCTGCTACAACTACACCAGCGATTCCTGTGCCATCTACACCCACTCTACCTACGACACCAGCTTTGCCACCAACTCCAACCGCCGCGGCAACCCCGCAGCTTCCAACTCCTCCGCCATCTCGTCCTGAAGCAGGGGCATTCCAGAATGATCTCGACCTAGATGTAGAGGCGACGCCAGCTACGCAGGAGCCAACTCCAGTTCCGAACACTTCGGATACAATGTGGCCATGGCCACAGAAGGAGGATTGGGATGACCTGACTGTGAGGCGTGAACTACGTCAGGTTATGGAGAAAGTGAAGGCAGGAGATATCGCAGAAGCGACTCGAGCCATTGATGCACTTGGTCCGCACTTAGGTGATAGAAAGGAGATACTCTTCCATGTAGGTGTTGTTCTCAAGAAACTCGGAAGGGACGCTGCGTTGCAGAACATGTTAGAGACAGCTCGCCGCCTTTACCCGGAGGACAAACATGTCGCCACCGCCTTGACCAGTCTCGGCATGTCATGATGGCCAACCAATAAGACCGAGAGGGTCACATGGCGAATCGATGCGCCAGACTCCGTTTCTTGTTGTCGATGAGGAGTTGGCGCTAGAACCCGCAGAACCAAGCCACTACCAAGGTCTTGCTGAAGCCTTTGAAGAGAGTTGGCCAGAGGTGCTGCAGGCATTGCCTTGGTACGAAGTCGACCAAGAGATGAAGCATCAGTTGATTGATTATCTCACTGATGTCAATAGGATGGGTAAGATAGGTCAAGCCCATCACTGGGCGATAGTCTCCCGAGGCGATTCACGACTCCTAGGACTCTTGGCGTTTGACCGCATAACCCGAACAAGGAAGGGTCACTGGAACCTAGGCTACTGGGTTCGAGACGGTGCGATGAGGCGCGGCATTGCCAAACGCACCTCTGATAGAGGAATCGAATGGATTTCGACAACCCAAGGTGGACCTACGGCGGTGGAGATAACCGTTGATCCATCCAACGAAGCTGGTTTGGCAACTTGCATGTCACTGGTACGAGATTGGGGAGGTATTCGTGCTCCCGAAGGTGACGGTGAGGTATTCATTGGCGGCAGTATGAGAAAGCATGAGACCTACTTGTTACCTCGCCTTCCCCTCATGGCCAAGGTTTCAGGGGATACAGGAACAGTTTGGCTCTCCCTCGACACCGATGATATCTGTCATTTACCTAAGAACAGTGGACACCCTAAGAGATCCAAGGAACCAGTTCGTCAGGAGGGCTATGTGATGAGCGAGGAGCTTAATGCTGCATGGGAGTCATTTATTTCCTGGCGTCAAGGCTCTGGTAGAGACATTCCAGTAACACTCTTCGTGATTGCTGAGCAATTGCGCGACGAGCGATTTGCATCGATGCTGAAGACCCTTCTAGCCAACGATGAGACCATTACTGTGGGCTGTCATGGTAACACCCATCGCTGCTGGTCGGCATGGCCTCCTGATCCCGAGAACTTCCGATTGGAGACATCTGCTGCGATGGTTCTGCTAGCTAACTTCTGTGGTGATGCCTTCCGCCCATGGTATCGAGCGCCCGCCGGTTATGTTGCTGATTGGATGGCAGAACCTCTCGCCAAGGTTGGCGTCATCCTCGATTCTTCAATCAACGGTGCCTCCTTGATGAGCCGCAAGTCTGCGACATCAGGTGGATGGCCTTCTGTCAAGCAGGCGATGATGAACATGGGTATCGTTGAGAGGGAGTGGAAGGCGATGGCTAATCTTCCAGCCACTGGACCAGCCTTGCGCTTGCCTCTGATAGGAATATTATCTCGTAGGATATGGAGGAGTTGCACTCGTGATACTAATTGCGTATCCGAGAAGCGATTGTTGGACGATGAGGTTCAAGTCGATACCCTCTATTGGCATCTTCTCGATCATTCACGAAAGAGGGGTAAATGGACTCCACCATTGCATCCAAACCTCGCTCGTGCTCACGCCAAACACTCTTACAAGATGTAGATGGCCGCCCCCTTTAGGGGCGGCATCATGGCAGGCAAGGGCTTCCGCAGCGGGTTACCGGACAGTGACCCTCTAGAGTCGTCGGAGTGGGACGAGTCGATTACTGGCGTCATCGACACCGATGGCGTTGATAGGGCGCGGCGACTATTGCTTTCGACTATTGCTACTGCATCTGAATCCGGTGTCGACCTCGATGTAACCTCCACACCATATCAGAATTCACTTGAGGTTGATCAAGCCGTTCAATATCCTGGCGACCTTGAGACTGAGAAGAGATTGGATGGAGTTATTCGATGGAACGCCATGATGATGGTGACCCGCGCCAACAAGCACTTTGAGGGAATTGGCGGCCACATTTCGACCTATGCTTCTTGCTCCACGCTGTGGTCTGTTGGCTTGAATCATTTCTACCGAGGCAAGGATTTGGAAGGATGGGGAGACCATGTCTATTGGCAAGGCCATGCAAGTCCTGGAATATATGCACGGGCATTTCTTGAAGGGCGTATCGACGAGGCCACGATGGAGGCATTCAGACAAGAGGTCGATGGTTCGGGTCTCTCATCCTATCCACATCCTAGGTTGATGCCCGAATTCTGGGAGTATCCATCGGTTTCAATGGGTCTTGGAGCCATGACTGCCATCCACCAGTCAAGGTTCAATCGTTATTTGCACAACCGTGGCCTCGCAGACACCTCAAACTCCCGGGTTTGGTACACCATGGGTGATGGTGAGGCAGAGGAACCAGAGTCACTTTCTCAATTGGCTCTCGCTGCTAGAGAAGGTCTCGATGACATAGTCATGATTCTCAACTGCAATCTTCAGAGGCTTGATGGGCCAGTTCGAGGCAATGGTAAGATAGTCCAAGAACTCGAAGGAAGGTTCCGCGGTGCTGGTTGGAGAGTCATCAAACTCCTATGGGGTTCGAAGTGGGACTCACTGTTTTCCAAGGATAAATCAGGTATTCTTGCCGCTAGATTGGAGGATTTGGTTGATGGTGACGAGCAACGCATCCTGACCGCTAATGGTGCAATCATACGGGAGGAATTGTTCAATTCAGATGCTCTCAAGGCTCTTGTCTCTCACTTAGATGACTCCGACCTTGAGGAACTTGCTTTGAATGTAGGTGGTCATGATATGGAGAAGGTGTATGCAGCCTATTCCGCGGCTGTCAAGGGCGACGGTCGCCCAACGGTAATCCTCGCTCGAACAATCAAGGGATACGGACTCGGTGGTGACTTCGCGGGAAGGAACACCACTCACCAGAAGAAGAAGGCGGATGTCGACACAGTCCGCTTCATGAGGGATGATCTCGGTTTGGAATTCTCTGACGAAGATCTCGAATCACTTCCCTATGTTACTCCTGACATGGTTCCTGATTTGGTCGAGTACTCCAAAGAGCGCCGAGTTGAGATGGGTGGTCCATGTCCCGAGAGGCGAGTCCCTGAGCATGCAATCGATTTGCCAGGTCAAGAGGCATATTCTGAGTTTGATGGTGGTACTAGATCCTCGCTTGAGGTATCGACGACCATGGCCTTCGTTAGGCTTCTTCGCAATTTGATGAAAACCGAGGAGTTGGGTGAAAAAGTAGTCCCCATCATTCCTGATGAAGCTAGAACCTTCGGAATGGATCCACTGTTCGCCGAGTTCGGAATTTATCATCCAGAGGGTCAACTGTATACCCCGGTCGATCACAAGATGTTGATGAAATACAAGACAAGTGATTCAGGTCAAGTGATTCAAGAAGGAATCAACGAAGCAGGAGCTACTTCCACATTCATTGCCAGCGGCACTTCCTATTACACCCAAGGTTCAGTGACGATTCCATTCTACACATTCTACTCCATGTTTGGGTTTCAGAGAATCGGTGATTTGGTCTGGTCAGCGGCCGACAGTAGGGTGCGGGGCTTCCTAATGGGAGCCACTTCGGGTAGAACTACACTGAATGGAGAGGGTCTACAGCACCAAGATGGTCACTCTCTTCTCTTGGCTCACTCTAATCCAGCTGTCAGAGCCTATGACCCCGCATTCGCTTACGAGTTGGCGACCATCATTCGTTCTGGTATCGAAGAAATGTATGGTGAGGAGAAGGATGTCATCTACTATGTTGCCATCTACAATGAGAACTACTCACAGCCTGAGAAACCTGATGATGTTGACGAGGGTATCGTCAAGGGACTATACAGGATAACCCCAGAAGATGATCGAGCCCAAGTTAGACTGATTGGTTCTGGGCCGATTATCAAGCAAGTAGAGAAGGCATTCGAACTCCTTGCAGAGAAAGGGGTTCAAGCTGAGATATGGTCTGCAACTTCCTACGGTGAATTACGTAGGGAGGGTCTAGCAGCTGAAAGATCCAATCGCCTTTCACCCGATTCAGAGAGAGTGATTCCATGGGTTGAGAAGCATTTGGGAGATGGTTCGATTCCGACAATAGCCGTTTCCGACAATGTCTGTGCGGTTCCTGATATGGTGAGACAATGGGTAGGAGGTGATTTCTCTGTGCTCGGAACAGATGGTTTCGGTCGTTCCGACACCCGTGAGAGTCTCAGGAGATTTTTCGAGATAGATGCCGAGCACATTGCTCTGGCGGCTCTATCTTCCCTCGTGCGTGCGGGTGTAGTTA
>CAXFCF010000083.1:0-5501 GCA_964000875.1 uncultured Candidatus Poseidoniales archaeon | reverse complement strand
CGGTGTTGTCCCTGTCAGTGCCAGGGATGGTAGCCGACCAATCACAGATGGTCAACTCACACTGAGCGCGAGTCTTGTCAGGCTGCTGTGCCATTGCCTGAGTAGTCCAGCTACCCCAGGTGGATGTCTCAGCATCATAAACTCGATACTTGATGTGTGGTCCCTCTAGAACCCCATTCGCATCCGTACCTGTCGAGATGTTCATTCCAGTTGGTGGATCACCAGCATCCTGCATCTTGACGGTTACCTTTCTGGCCTCCTCGCTGTGAGTGTCCATGAGACCGGTGTGTTCCATAATAGGTGGATAGATGTCTGGCATAGGCCTGACAGTGCTCACCTTCTGGACGATGGCGGTGTTGGACGACCAGCGGCCGTCGTAACCTGGAGCCATCCAGCCGTTGAACTGGCGGTCGTATCGGTAGGTGGTGTACGAGTACAGACAGTATGGGCTGCTGCTCGAACTGCTTGCGAAGTACAATGGGTGGTTGTTGCTGTTGACACAGAACCAGTTCCTTGTGCTCGAAGACGAGCTGTAGGAAGCGTTGATGCTCAGCGAACCGAACTTCATCGTGATGTCACCAGGAATTGGGACTGCCGAGTAGCAGTCGTCACAGTTCCTGCCGCCACCATTGGTGCCGACCGACTGGCCTGATACTGGCTCATCGATTCCAGTCTGGTCATCTAGACCAACGACTGCGAACTCTCCGAGGTTGGAGTTGTACCACCAGATGGTGGACATTCCAGGTCCGTCCTGTCCGTTCATCGTAATGCCAGGGTCGGTCACCTTGCAGGTGGACGACTGTGCACAGTTACTGTACGAGTAGCCACTGACGGTCGGGCTGTACCTCATCTGGTACGAAGAACCAGTGTTGAAGCATTGGTAGGATCCAGTACCACAGTTGCTGGTATCGTACTCCCAAATGTACTCTTCACTGTCCTCGTAGTAGGTTAGTTGCTCATCGAAGTAGCGGTAGACTGAGTAGTACCTGTAGTTAGTCAATTGGTCAATCTTAATCTGCCACTTGTTGTTCTTCGTTCCGTCGGAGTTGAACGCGTCAGCCTCCTCTGCGGGTTGCACGAAGTAGTTGTACGGTGTGCTTGGCGCCGCTGTCGGGTTACCTGGAGAACCAGTACCACCGATTGGCAGCGTCTTGAAGTTCGGGTTACCAGTGGTACCCGTAGCCGTTCCTACTAGATCCTGGAATGCCAGGTAGTATTGGACATAGTCGCCCTCGTTGACGGCTGGAATCTCTGCTTCGAAATCACACCACATTCCTGCTATGCACGTACCCAAGGTGGAAGCACGCACGCTTTGCCAGGAACCGTTGTCGACCCTGTAATGGAGGTGGGGTCCTCCATTCGTAGTAGTATCAACGCCGGTTGTGTCACGGAGAGACCACCAGAAGGTTCTCTGCTCCGCACGGTGTGTGTAAAGATCGGTGTAAGGCACGAATGTATCCTCTGGAGGAGTCGTGTCCGAACCACCGGTGTAATCGACTCGTAGGTGAGGGTACTTCGTGATACCAGTGCAGCCGTAGTAGCTGTAGTATCCAGTGGAGCACCAATACCAGTACGGAGCGTTACCAGTGTTCCTGAGACCTAATCCCAGGATGTTACCGCTCGAACCTGCTGCGTTGCCGTCGACCGCGTCTTGCACATCGTTGACACCGTTGCTGTTCATCGAGATGCTGCGAACGGTTCCACCGTACCAATAGTAACCGGGGTCACTAACGGTAGTCGAACTGCTCGAAGCTGCACTGTTTCGGATGTATCGGTTGAGATACCTACCACTGCTGTACAAGTAGCTGCTCGGATCAATCATGTTGCTTGACTGGCTGCTTCCCGACTTCAGTACTGCAACATCGAAGTTGCGGTTACCGCTGGTACCGCGGCCAACATGACTCTTGAAGTCAACATTGTTCACGGTAGCACCGGTTGGTAGTGCACTGTTGAAGTCAAACCTGTACCATCCGTATCGGTAGTAGAACGGATAGTCCGAGGAACTAGTGCATCGGGTCCAGTGGCCTGCGCCTCGGCAGGTCTGGATTAGCGAAGTCGTCGAGTATGCGTACTCGTAGGTTGCCGAGTACCACCACCACGAAGGAGAGTACCTGTAGTAGTATGCATACCCTGCACGCTGTGCACCCTTGTCCAAGGTCGGGTCTATCGAGATAGGGTAGGACCTGTTCTCGGAATCCATTAACCAGGAGTTCTCGACCACGGTAGTCAGGGAAATCTCCTCACCCTGTACCTTAATCACATACTCGCCGATGTGTGGAGTCTGCTCGCCCTCTACACTCTCAACCAGTGGCTGAGGAATCGTAACGAGAATCTCGCCGGTATCTAGGTGGCGGATTGCTAGGGACTCGTTGGTCATGACCAAATCTCCCTCTGCAATCGGCGACTCACCAAGGAACAGGGCGTATCCGGTTGGCAGGTACATTGTCTCTGCAATACCGAAGTAGCCGGAGTCCTTCTGGTGGTCTGGCAGCTGTGGAGCTTCCCTCACAATGAGGTTCTGCTTCAACTGCGTCGAAGTCACCTTGTAGTCCAGCGAAAGGCCGGTCGCCATAGGGTAACGAATCACATTACCACCGATGTCGATCGGATCCGCAGACGGCTTGGCCATGTATGGCTCTGGGCTGAGCGTGTTACCGTCCAGCACCACAACCTGTGGCATTATACCGTAGCGGATTGAGACACCGTCTACGACCATCTCAACACCACGCCTTGCGTCGTCAGCGAAGTAAGTCTGGTAGGTGTTCTCTGTTACCTCCCATCCTCCTTCGGCAGACTGGATGTTGAGATTAATCTCCTCCCAGGAACCTTCGTCCAAATAGTGGACGGGCACCGGGGAGATGACGGCCTCAAAGCCTCCTTCTTCCTTGACGAAGGTCTTCGCAGTCTCAGTACGAGCACCGATCAATTCCATTGCCGGGTCGTAACCGAAGACTTCCGAATCAGCAGGATTAGCCTGCACATCCGGTAGCGCCAGTATGTCGACGCCTGCGTCCTCCGTCGCATCATTCTCTGAAGTCTGCAAGTCTTCGCTCACCGGCGAGACTGCAGCGCTCCAGCTCATTCCAATCATCAGGAGAGTCAGCAGTAGCCAACTGCCCCCGAGGGTCACCTTGCTCTTGTTTGTCACCATGTTCATACCCCAAACTGTCGTATGGCACGACTTGGCACGCTTTGTTGGTCATATAATGGTATGGGTGCGTTTCCTTTGAGGACGCGCGAGGAACGGGTCACTGAACCCCTATTGATTGTTAGAAAAAAAAGGAAAATAATGTAGTACAAACAGTTTGTAACAAGTCATTTTAGTTTCATTTTATTACCACTTTTACTGGCTATTTTCGAAGGTCTGATGGACGCATTTTAGAGGCCTTGATCCTCAGGAATATTGGTAGCTCGATAAGGTGTAAATCTGAAACGCAAAAAGGCAGGAGGAGCCCTTCCGGACTCCCCCTGCCGAGGGAACTCCGCTGCCCCCTAAGGGGGCAAACGAAGTGGTTGGCTATCTCGCTGCTTGGTTCGCTCAGTAGTCGAACTCGTCAGCGTCATCCTCGCCGCCACCGCGGGTTAGAATGAACGCTCCAGCGATCACAGCGACAAGGACCAAGACCCCAATCGCTATCCAAGCAGTGGTTGGAATTTCGCCTTCAGCGCCTGTCTCACCAATGGTGCCGCCACCCGTACCTGGGTCAGTTACCTCGGTGAAGGTCAAGCCATCAGTCGAATCCTGTGCCTCCATGTTACCGACTGCGTCGACAGCGTTGACGGAGTACAGGAAGGTACCAGAGCCTGCGTGACGTGCCATCGACCATGATGTGGTCGAATCAGTGGTCATAGCGCAACTACCGGAGTCTGACAAGGTGGGCACCTCGATGGCCGTGTGGGCGCTCGGTGACCAGCAGATTAGCCAGTGGTCGACATCAGAGGTGTCGGCTGCATCCCAAGTGAAGGTGATGTCCGAGCCGTCCTTCTCTGCGTCTAGGTTAGTGGCGCCAGCAGTTGGCGACACAGAGCCGTCAGCGGTGGCACTACCAGAATCGACTGGTTGCCCGTATAGCTGGGAGCCGTCTGCTCCGACTTCACCGTTCTCCACGCGCACGAGGAAGTTGTATGTCTTGCCATCCTCTCCCGATATCGCCCAAGTGGTTTGGGAGAGCGGGAAGGTGCTCCTCTGTCCGTCCAGAGCTGGTCCATTCGAGTTGATGAAAATCAAACCGAAGTCACCGTCTGCGGCAAGGTTCGGGCTGCTGACGACCCAATCAAGGTCAATCACTCCGCCCGCTCCTAGGGTCGCTGTCAGGTTCTGGATACCGGTTTGTGGTGGCTGACCTAGAGCAGCAGTCTCAAACACTGCGTAGGTCGCAGAGGTGCGAGATCTCATGCTACCGTCGTTAGTCCAAGTTAGAGATACCGTGTCGGTGTCGACTGTGGTCTTCTCCAATCCGTCCATCTCGACCCATCCAGTGGCACCTGTGTACCATAGTGTGTAGGACTTAGCTGGATCAGCATCGAAGGTTATCGTCATGCTCTCCGAGCCAACCTCGGATGGATCCATCAACCTGCTTGCTTCGCCTTCGAAGGTGCAGACTGAGTCCCAAGTGGAAGTGCTTCCTGGAAGTTCTACGCCAGTCTGATCTTCGGCGTCGCTGACATTGAACATGAAGAAGAGGTCTCCGTCGTAGAGAATCTCGTAGTCAACAATGTAGCAATCGCCAGTTGTCGAGGTCGACATGTTGTTCCAAACCTGGAAGTCCAATTGAGCGTTGGTTGCAGCACCCCAGTGATCCGTTACGGTCACGATGATGCTCGGGCTACCAACCCACATGTGGTTCATTGGAACCTCACAGGTGTCCATGTTAGCGCATGACATCAGGACTGGATCCTGCTCAGCGTGGCTACCAATCATCGACCACATGTAGCCGAATGGCTCAGCGTTGCCGTCACCATCCATGTCAGGCTGACCGTCGTGCTCGGCACGTACGGAGAAAGTCACAACGCTGTCACTCCTGAGAGTTTCATCTGCCGACTCCATGGTCAGATATGCGGATGCACCTAGGTTGGTGACCTCGAACACACCAGTCTTGAGGTTGTTACCCGAGTTCATGTCGGTGTAACAGTCAGTTGTGCAGTCGTTCGTTGTGTCACTGTCAGTCAACGATGGGTCGAGTAGAGTGACCGTCGCTGTGATGCTCACATCTCCCGGGTTGAGTAGAGCCTGAATACAGGCAGTACCATCCATGATTGCGGGCATCATCTCACCTAGCAACTGGTGTGCGTAGGCGTTTTCAGGCGTTAGTAGGTCATCGCACTCCATTGCTGGGAAAGGAGAGCCCATGATCTCCATGCCCGTGCTTACATCGGTTATCGCGAAAGATACCGACCAGTCGTAGGACACCGATCGGTCGGTTCCGCTGTGGGTAACCTTTGCCGAAATCTGGTTCATGCCTGCGTCGATTCCACCGGACTCGAGACGGGACGAAACCATT
>CAXFCF010000082.1:0-5554 GCA_964000875.1 uncultured Candidatus Poseidoniales archaeon | reverse complement strand
GCAGACCTAACACACCACCACCACCTGCTTTCATGTTCGCTCCGGACATCAATCCGAATTCCAGTGCCGCATCTCCAATTTCGCCCCCTCCGCCAGTCAATGTTGGAGAATACGGTTATGGCGATCCTAGCAAGGGGGGAAGTCACGAGTATGGTTGGGAAGGTACGGGAACTTCTGCACCCACTCGGACATCGGAACAGCCAACCACTAATTTAGAGCGACCTGATATCCAACCTGGAACCCAAGAACCGCAATCGGAGGCAGCTCCTAATGTATCAGAGGAATTAGATTCTGAAGAACCTCCTTCGGATCTCGCTTCTGCTCTTTCCAATCTAGGCTCCACATCAATAGAGATAGAAGAAACAGCAGAACCTCCAGCGAGAGAAGATTTTGAGGAGCCCGCTCCTCTAGTAGAAGAGATTGAGCCAACTAGTTATGAGCCAAGCCAATCAGATGATTGGGGTGATGGTGGATGGGATGCGGATTGGGGAGGTTCCGATACGACCCAAGAAGAACCGGGTGATGGTCCAGTTGCAGAATCGGGTGTCAAGTTGAAACCTCTTCCAGGAACCAAAGCGGGCGAGGGAGGTTGGTACTTTGATGAGGAGGGCAAGCCCAGTTTGTGGGAGTTCGGCGAGCAGGGTTGGGCTCTATCACAGGATCAAGAGTAGGATTCTTCCTCGTTGGGGAAATCACCTGACCTGACATCATTGACATATGAGGAGACGGCATTCTCTATCTGGTCACCAAGGTCGAGATAGCGCCTGAGGAACCTCGGGCTGAAGTCCATGGTGATGCCAAGCATGTCGTGAAGAACGAGCACTTGTCCATCTACATCAGCTCCCGCACCTATTCCAATAGTTGGGATTGTGACGGATTCTGTAACTCGCTTAGCCAAGTCGGCGGGGATTTTCTCCAAGACAATCGCGAAGCATCCTGCTTGTTCGAGCAACTTTGCATCGCTGATTAACTTCTCAGCTTCGGCATCCTCGCGTGCGCGTACAGTATAGGTTCCGAACTTGTAAATCGATTGTGGCGTCAGCCCCAAGTGCCCCATGACAGGGATACCCGCAGTCAGAATCCTTTCGATTGATTCGACGATATCCTCCCCCCCCTCCAACTTGACCGAATGGGCGCCAGACTCCTTCATGATGCGGATGGCACTGTCCAACGCGGCCTTCGAGTTTCCTTGATAGGTTCCGAAAGGCATGTCGACAACAATCAAGGCACGGTCAACTGCGTTGACCACACACTGCGCGTGGTAGATCATGTGATCGAGTGTGATTGGTACGGTTGTCTCGTTGCCAGCCATCACATTGGAGGCTGAGTCACCGACGAGAATGACATCAACTCCGCCTTTGTCTACCAACCTCGCTAAAGAGTAGTCATAGGCGGTCAACATGGTGATGCTCTCACCGGCTGCCTTCATCTCCTGAAGGGTGTTGGTGGTAATCTTACGGGCGTCGCCTGCGACTGACATCATATCACCCCGGGGATGCGGCGAGCGTGGTACCACCCTTCAACCCGCCGACGGACGAAAATCAAAGATTCAGTACTTCAATCCACGAATCAACGAGTTCAGGCAATATCTCGCCTGCTTTACCCAAATGGAACTCGTGAAACGCAAAATCGTTGACAGGGCGGTCGAGATTGACGCCGACGCAGTGTGACCCGGTCACGCTTGCGATGTTTACCAGCCCTGCTGCTGGATAGACATGGCCGCTGCTTCCTATGACTAGAAACAGGTCACACTCGATGACTGCCTCTTCGATTTCAGCCATGCCGATTGGCATCTCTCCGAACCAAACAATGTGAGGCCGCATAACTTCATCTCCACAAGAATCGCAAGTCACATATTCCGATGGTTCCAGATGAACTAGTTCCATTTTCTAATCGACAGTTCCGCACTGTTGGCATCTAAGTAGACGAAGTTCACCGTGCATGTGGATGAGAACCTCTGATCCTGATCTGCCGTGTAAATCGTCAACATTCTGAGTGATGAGAGTGAAGTGTCCTTTGGGCAACGACTTCTCCAGCTTTGCAAGGGCATAGTGTGCAGGGTTTGGCTCAACTTCGTGCAGTTGTGACCTGCGCCCTTGGTAGAACCGCCAGACTGTTTCTGGGTCGCGTGCCCATGCTTCCGGTGTCGCCACATCTTCGATGCGATGGCCTTCCCAAAGTCCATCGTTACCCCGGAAGGTTCTGATTCCTGATTCAGCGCTAATTCCGGCTCCTGTCAGTACGGCTATCTTCGGGATTCGATCATCGGGTATCCAACTGTGAAGGTTCATCTTCATCACGCCTCGACAAAGTGCCGTCCGAGACGGACGAGTGCTGGTACTCCTTGAAATCCTCGCCTTATCCGAACAGGATGTAACCACCAATTCCGAACATCGCTACATCGACGATGGCATGAGAGAGGTAGCATGGCCATATGCTCCTGTACTTTAGGTAAAGCCATGACCAGATTGCACCACCTACGAAAACGCCGATAGATGCCAGTATGGCCAGAGAGAGCGGGAACATCAGTAAAACCGCTACGAAGTGGTGAGCGGTGAACACTAGCGCCGATAGTGCAATGGCTACATTGCCGGACACAAAAGTCTCCAACTTCTCGAAGATAAACCAGCGATAGACATACTCCTCCATAACTGAGTTGATTAACACCCAGTAGCAGAACAGTAGGCCGAACACTAATGGATTCATGACGCCGTAGGGTTCGACGAATTCAATGATGGCACTCCTGTCCAAACTATCGCCAAGAGCGACCCAGGCGAGGAACATGACTAGACTCATTCCGACGCCAGTGGCAGCAGCCATGACGAAGCCACCGTTCTCGGGTTTCGACCAAGAGATTTCTTTTTCTTCGACCTTGGTTCTCCAGAAGGCAGGCAAACCAATCTGCCAAATCTTGCCGAGCGCGAAGGCCGCTGATCCAATGAATCCAGGGAATATGTTGGTTACCACCAAGGACACAGTTGCGGCAGGGGCTGATATGGCAAGGGCGACGCCGTCTCGCTTTTTGTCGTTCAAGTCATTTCCTCTTCTTTCAGTATGCCTTCGTCAAATCCCAAAAGGAACTCGTCGACATCGATTACTCCATTGTTGTTGGTATCTATTCGGTGGAACAGTTCTCGCAGGTGAGAGTGTTCGAGGTGAGGTGCCAATACTCCCATGGCTGCGGTGAAGTCATCCAAATCCAAGTGATCGGGGTGTGACTTGTCTGCGGCGTTGTGGAATATCAACCACCTTTTCTCCCGCTCAAATTGCTCAGGATTTGTGATCTCGGTGACGACACTCCTCCAAGGGTTCAACATTGGTTGAACTCGCGACTTGCCATAGGTGAAGTAGGTAATCAGACCCATCAAACAGCAAGCGGCTCCACCAATAATCGCCTTTATTCCCATCAGATAAATCAGGACGAATCCCCCGAATATGCCTAGTAGTTGCAATGATGGGTATAACGGAGATTTCCATTCTGGGTTGTACCAAGTGTGGGTTTTGGATGCTCTTCTTAGTACGATGACACAGCCATTGATGACAATGAAAATCATGATTTTAAAGCCGGATGCGAGTTTTGCGATATCATGTACAGGGAGTAGAGTAATCGCTAGCGCCATCGCCAAACCGGTTCCTAATATCGAAAGATGTGGTGTCTCGTATTTCTTGTGGACTTTTTCCAGAGCCCGGGGAAGGAGGTTGTCTCTCGCCATTGCGAACGGGAATCGGGATGAAGCCATGATGCCAGCAAGTGCCATCGAAGTCATCGTAGTCACTGCAAGAACTGCGGCGATGATTCCGACAGTGGAGCCACCGACAGCGTTTGCGAATATGTAGACGGGATCCTCTCTGGCATGACCATCACTTTCCATGTATACAGTTGGATCCACGGCTGCGACCATGAAGATCGAAATGGAGACATATAGCAGGCAACTGATGAGTAGAGAAAGGAGAATTCCGTATGGAATGTTACGAGATGGATCCTTGATTTCTCCTCCCACTGCTGCTATCTTAGTGACGCCCGCGTATGCAACGAATACGAATGCTGCTGTCTCAGCTATCGATGTCCATCCGGAACCGTATGCCTCCCTAGAGAAAGGGGCGTCCCAGTTCATTTCCATGGTGAACATTGACCAGATACAGAGAATGAATAGGAAAGCGACGGAAGTCAGTACAATCGGCGTCTGCACTTTCTTTATTCTCTGGAGACCTAAGATGTTGATAACGACGATAATCGCCAATAGTATAAGTGCGGCCATTTCGATGTTTATACTGATACCTAGCAGGCCTTCTAGCACCCAGAGATAAGCTTTGAATCCAATTAGGGCGAAGGCCGATTTGAGCATGAAATTCGCCCACAAGCCCAAGCCGGATATGGTTCCTATGAGTGAGCCAAATGTTCTCTCAACATAGACATATGAACCTCCGGACGATGGCATCGCTGTAGCCAATTCACCTTTCGATACGGCGCCAGGAAGTACAATCACCGCTGCCAGGAGGTATGCAAGCCATATCCCTCCTACGGGTGTGTTGCCACCACCCATGTCCAGCATGGCCAAGGCGGGCAAAACGAATAGGCCGGAGCCGAGCATCGCTGAGAGTGAGATAATAACGACCGAAGCCATCCCTAATTTCCGCTCTAGGGTATCTGTCACCGACTCGATAGGACGGTATACGAAGTCAATCAGTTGAGAGGGTAACTTCGGTATCATGGGGCCTCGACTCTAGTGTCCTTTTAGAGCATGTGTCCCAATAGTTCCGCTTGAGGTATCGTTTCGACATCTCCTTCGACCTTTGCGACTACCTTCATTTCTACCGCTATTGGAGTTGGAAGGGCAGTTATGGCTACCGTTGTCCTTGCTGCCAGTATCGTTTCAAAGTACTCTCGGTACACCTTGTTGTAACCCTCAAAGTCTCTTTTCATATTGACCAGAAAGGTCAGAACATCCACCACATTTTCCAGCGATGAGCCTGCCTCCTCAAGGATTGCCTTGATGTTCTCGATGACTTGGCGTGTCTGTGCCCCTACATCGTAGTCGAGTGGTTTTCCATCGGCATCGTGGATTGGGCCGCCAACAACATTGTCGTCGGTTGGGTGACGGGGTCCAACTCCAGAGACGAATATCAGGTTTCCAACACGGTATGCGTTTGGATATGCTCCAACGGGTTTGGGAGCATCTCCCGTGAAGATCGGCCCATCACTCATTCAAGCATCCCTCTGTCCAAGACATTTCGGTCGCCATGATAGAATTCGACATCGTCCTCATCGAATTCCTTGTCGCCGACCGAGCCATCGGTCGGAGTTAGTTGGATAACAGCTCCGCCAGCACCGTACAGAGCAGCATAAGCCATCACTTCACCAGTGTAGTTGTTGTGCTGACCCATGGTAGCAGCCATCCACCAAGCTGGCTTGTAGGTCACCACTTTGTTGACTCGCATCTGGCTGTGTATATCGCGGCTTAGTTGGCTTATGTCCTCTAATCTACCGTCAGCAAAGAACTCGAGAATCTTCTGATTCCACTCGTCGTCCTTGGCACTGTGGATCCTATCCTCG
>CAXFCF010000081.1:0-5576 GCA_964000875.1 uncultured Candidatus Poseidoniales archaeon | reverse complement strand
CATGCCAACGACGACCTATGGTCGGCCATCAACACACGCTCGATTGTCAAGCTCACAACCAACCCGAAGTTGAATCCTGACCAGTTGCTCGATGACTGTTTGAGGGAAGAGGGGTTCGGCGACGAAGAGAGTCGAAACAGATTCGCACGGCTAGTCATCAAGAGTTCCGACCTCGTGCTATCGTTACGCTATCTGTCAACCTTCCACGAATTAACTGGACAGATTTGGATGCCATCACACAACTGGTTCCGCGATGACCGCTTCGTCCCGGGGGCATGTGCACATGTCACTGCCGTGGTCAACAGCGCCAATCGTACAACGAGCCTATTGGATGAGAGACGAGCGAGTGTCACTAAAGCGAAAGCGCATCTGGAAGAAGCAAACGAACTCTTTGGACAGGGCGGAGTTTTGAACGCACACGAGAGAAGTGATTTCATCCTAGACTCATACCGTTGGGCACTCGATTTTGCAAACCTTACACTGGAACTCTGGACAGAACTATTGGCTTATGAATCGCCTACTAGGGAGGAAGCGAAGCAAGTCATCGTACGGACTCTGGAACAGCACGATTTAGCCCCACTCAGTTGCATGGATTGATGTGTCAATTCTATGAATGAAGGCGCCTTCCAATGAACATGGAGGAGGCACTGTTCCGTCGCCTCTTCGAGGAAATCGACTTCGACGACCACCCCTATCCCGGTAGCCACAACCCCAATCCGCAGGGCAATCTGAAGGTGGATTACCACAAGGGTGCTGTGACGCTCTCGGATGAGCGATTGAGCATACGCCTAGGAGTCGGTAACAAAAACGAGGATTCCATCCATCGTTGGACCAAGGAACCCGTACGAGTAAACAAAGGTCCAGAGAGAATGGGTGAGCATCGATGGTCAATCACACCCAAGGACTTGGGTTTGCAACTCAGCGCCTATCTCGCGGTGAAGGTCGGCCCGCCAACCGAGATGAAAGGTGACTCAATTCTAACCGAGAGGACACTGCTAGGCCAAATCCGTAACCGACTTGCCCCCCTACTTGATGGATGGACTTGGCACTTGGAGGTTGACAACAAAGCAGATCGCATGGGCTGGTATGTGCGCGCACCCGAATCATGGGAGAGCCTTTTCACCATTTTTGTAGGGTTAGGGTGGCACCCTGAATCTCCCGATGACAAGGGTGCTTTCCTCCTATTTGAGAGAGCACCGCCTGGTGAGTTAGATCGACCTGATGAAGAGGAGCCAAACAAGTTAGACTCGCTACGCACAGTGGCACTTTGCAACTCTTCCAGAGGTGCGCTCACCAAATTAGCGGGAGACATGGAGTGGGCGTTCGAAGCGAAACCTTTCCCGCTTCCCGAACTTCCTGGCGACTGCGAGTTGTGGCCACCTAGCATGGGTCGCTGGCCGCTTCTTGTAGGTCGGCTTCCCGGAGAAACAGATGTAGAGAAAGTCGCCGAATGGGCTGGAGAGTTGGTTGAGAGACTGAAACCTGCCATATCGACTCTATCGGCAAAGATCGAAGGTCTCAACTGGCACTGACTTGGACACCTTCGGTGTCTGGTGACCACTCAACGAGGCGCCACCCCGCGTCCTCGCAAGCTGCTTCGACCTGTTTCCTTGTGTTGAGGTTACATAGCAGCATGGCGCACCCACCGCCACCTGCTCCAAGTGCCTTCCAACCGAGTACTGCCTTTGACTCCAGTAACGGGTCAATTACTACCCTAAACGGGTCATGTAGACCGACATCCAACAAATCGACACCGCGGCAGACTTCGTTGAGCGCTTCCACGACTTGGTCTCGACGGTCATTCTGAATGCCGTTGGCCATTGTCCTAGCTGCCATTCTGATGGCCATCAGACCATCCTTAACCTGACTATCTCCTGCGTCGTATCTACTCCAGATACCCGAGTGAAGATCACCTGAGACATGAGGTATGCGAGAGTCGACTACTACCAACTGACGTTGTAGCCACTTGGTAGCAGATGTGAGAGGATCCATGGGCATGGTCTCAACATCATCGCCGATGAACATCAGGTGGTTCCAACCACCAAGAGAAGCAGCCATCTGGTCCTGTCTTCCGCCACGATTACCGAGCAGTGACTCAAACTGAAACGCTTGCTCAGCTACCGCCTTGCGACCTTGCTCGGATTCCTCCATCGCCGTGATTGCTGCAAGCAGAGCTACATTGATTGCTCCAGTAGTACCCAAACCACTACCAATAGGGACATCGCAAGTATAGGAGACTGAGAGTATGCCTTCGTCATCTACCTCTAGAGTTGCATGTGCGTACTTGTCAATAGCTAGGTTGACGACTTCGCCGCCAAAGTCGTGAGTATACGGAGAGACATCAGTCCAGCCGCCAGCGAAGTCCAATCTGACTGGAGCCTTCGCAACTACCCTGCGCGCCATGAAACCGCGGAGCCGCCTTGACCCATCAATCCTCGGACGTGCCGCCCAACTCCAACAGAGCGTCGTCAACCAGCGCTTGACCTCTCTTCATCACCATCGAACGCCACTTGTTGGAAGCCGGAGAGAATGTCTCGAGCAGGTTCTTGCGCTCCCTCGAGTGCAACTTAGATCTCTCATCGAGACCTGACCACTGGGTCATTCGGTTTTCAGCGCGCAGAGCTGCGATGACCTTGGTCGGCTTGTAAGTCCCAAACTCTTGGGTGAGCAGGGTCCAATCTATGCCCGGCCAACGTGCGCGGACACCGTCCATCATCCCACCACGGATTCTGTAGGCCACACCGGCGTCTGGATCGTTTGGCTGAATTGTATCACCATAGTGAGCGGTTAGTCTCGACATCTGTTCCGGTGAGTCGTCTCCAGAAACGAGAAGAGAATCTACGCCAAATGGGCCAAGTCCAGTGTGGAAGTCAATCCAAACAACCTGTTCGACACTAGGCAGCACTTTCGCTAGATGATCTAGCCAAGCCTTAGGACTCTCTGCAAGCCTATTACCTCCAAACTGAAGCGCCTTGGGGCGTTCGTACTGTCCCTCTGCGATTGCCTGCTTCACTTTGTTGAACCCGTGACGAGCCATGACATATGCTGCCTTGAGTGAAAACAAATCGAAAACGGACTTGTGAGAGCGGGGGTTGAGAAGTCCATCCAACCGCCTGTACAGTTCTGGCTCACCGACATATGCCTCACCAGGGGCGAGGAAGTTTCGATTTAGGTCAGCGTTGTCCTCATTGACCCGCCTTAACCAAGCAAAACCGTACGGATTAATCGCGTGAGCGACGAGAATACCACAATCAGCTGGAATCTGCAAATCACCCTGTGCTAACCTCTCAAACATCCTTACTTGTGCAGCACTACCGGGATAGCCCTCGACCCCGTGGACACCACTTGTGTGAATCAAAAGTCTCGATGGTGATTCAGAGCCCAGGTAAGCAATGTCAAGATGGAGATTTTCGTCATATGGTCCGCGAATCCGGATAGGGTAGGAGTCAACAATTGCCGATGCCGCTTCACAGGAGTCCAGAAATCGTTGTCGAGCGGTAACATAGTCCGGTGCGAAATAGCGCCAGAGGTCTTCATCCGCGATCCCGTTCATGCAGTATCACTCACTGAATCATCAGCTCACTTGAAACGGAAGGTGAGGATCTTCTTCGGGCCAACTTCGACCTCCCAACCCTGGTCAACAATCGCGATTTCCTTGCCCTTGTCCTCCAACATGTCACACTCATTCAACTCAAACAGTGGGAGATCGGTCTCTATCCTGCCAGTCCAAGAGTACTTGGTTGGGTTCTGGATTCTTACCACGGTGCCTTCGCCGTCCTCAGCTGGCTTACAGGCAGCAAGAAGTGGGCGAGGCGCCTCGCCAACGAAGCGAACTGGTGCTGCAGTTCGACCACGGATTCCCTTTGACAACGGTTCGTCGAAGAAG
This sequence comes from uncultured Candidatus Poseidoniales archaeon, assembly GCA_964000875.1. GTDB lineage: Archaea > Thermoplasmatota > Poseidoniia > Poseidoniales > Thalassarchaeaceae > MGIIb-Q1. The sequence continues at coordinate 1,690 of CAXFCF010000081.1, read as the reverse complement.
CCGTTGAGTTGCGGTAGCGGCATTCCTGGATGCAAGCTTGCCTGTGCTGCGAACCCTTCTGCTATCTCATGCACGCCAGCTTGCGCCCAGAGACCTTCGTAGGGCAGTATTCCCCAACGCATCCAAGACTGCTCCTTGCACTGAGCTCCTGGTGCAGGGAAGCATGGGCCAGCACGGTTGCGGCGACTGGCGAACCCGTCTCGAGAAAGCCATCCGGTAGCCCTCAACATGGTCACACAGATGTCCAATCCATCTGAGCCATCGGTCTTGGCAACCTCGTACTCGTTCGACCCTGGAACCAAGACGGCTAGGCCGCCGAGCCTGTCCTGCATCGCTACAAATTGGCTGAAGTGGTGAGTTGGTACCGCTGGTTGTTCCCAATCGGCGTCATGTGGCCAAGTGGTGGGTCGAGCCAATACATCGAAAGCACCGCCGCACCAGACCTTCTTCGGATTGAGCCCCGTGGGCATGCAAACCCTGAGTCTGTGATCCTCGCATGTGTTGTTGATCCAACTCTCTACCTCAACTATCTTTGAGCCACAGCGCACCGTAACATAGTGGTCTACGGTTATCCAATCCTCGGTGTCCGATCTCTTCTGAGTAGAGTCTTCGAAGTGAGTTGGCAGAGCCCAGTGAACTTGGACATGCACGGTAGAGAACCACTCGTTCTCAACCATCAGCGAGACTGTGACATCTCGCTTCTCTGCTGCACCCATGTCACATATCCTTCGATCTACTGGACTGGCTCGCTTCGACATCTTCTCTCCGCGTCCCGTACCCACCTCAACCGGATGGCCACCAGGAGACCAATCGTACGAATCACCGGCATCCTCCGAATCCTCAAGTCTGCCTAATCCAGAATAGGTTCGCTTAGTGGCTGGGTCGATGACATCCCAGCGACCATCCTGGCGGAACTGTACGCGAACTAGACCATTCTCGACCCAATCGGTTCGGCCTTGCCTTCCACCTGTAGAGACTGGCTTACCAGGGAGGGTCAAACCAGAGTTTCCTGGAGTGATGTGAGCGACATGGAATCCCGGTGGTAGGTTGCTTACCATCAAGGCACCCTGCACTCTTGGAAGTTCGACATTTATCGCCCTATCAGGATGGACATGCAAAGCGAACGAAGGCTCCATAATCATCGCCATCGGATGAAGTATGCAACCATCAGCGGGCTTGGATAGTTCGATTTTGACTGATGAACCAGCATCCAAATAACAGCGGTATGCGGGAAGTGCTAGATCCATAGGCAGTGTTCCCGACCATGGTACTGGAAGCGGGTTGTGAAGAATAACTGGTACAGCATCCCTGTCAACATGATGGAAATTCATCGAATCACGCATCTCCTCCAGTCCATCGTTGACCAACATGACCGATATCTCTTGGGCGTGGCGTAGCATCACCTCGTCATCGTCGTGAGTGGCATCGACTGAGCAACCACATACATCGTCGTGTGGATGGGTTCTCAGAACCTCGCGCCAAGCTAGGTTCAACCTCTCCTGGCGGTTCCTGCCACCAAAGGCGCGGGCGGTTGCCAACAATGGCTCGACCCTATCGCTAAGTCCTCGCATCGTCTGATCATTCAAGCGCTTGAGATACATTCTCGCACTGAACACTCCAGACAGCACATTACGATCCCAACCGTCGTGCAACTCACCTTGGTAGCGGTGTATCTTCTTGCGCCCTATCC
>CAXFCF010000080.1:0-5626 GCA_964000875.1 uncultured Candidatus Poseidoniales archaeon | reverse complement strand
TCATCTGGACTCTGTTCGCCGCAGCTCAACTACATCGAGGCATCTCCGCAACTAGCGAAGCTGTACAAAGTAGGGAAGCCTTAGGTATCGACAAAGGTGGAATTTTAGCTTACAGTGATGGGGAAAAGGACGCTGACTTGCTACTTTGCAGTGAAACGGGTTTGAGAGGTAGACCCGACCAGATAGTAATCATAGACAACGAGTTCATTCCTGTGGAACAGAAGACCGGAAAAGTACCAGCAACTCCATATGAGAGCCACAGAATTCAGTTACTCGCATATATGCATCTAGTATCCAAGGTATCGAATAACGAGACGCCATACGGAATCCTCCGCTACGGCTCTGAATCATTACACAAGATCACATGGGACGAAATAGCAAAGGAGACTCTGAAAAACGAAACCCAAACAATCCAGAGGTTGATGGTAGAGGGAGGAGCTAAGCGAAACCACGAACGAACTGGAAAATGTGCAAACTGCTCTCGACGGCATCGCTGCCCAGAGAGTCTAGTCTAGACGGGTACGCACTCATCATCTGGTCCCGCTTCGGGGAACACGATGCATGGCCTAACTATCGAGACTGAGACCTCGAACTCATCGTGGAAAGAGAACTGCTCAATCGGTGTGTCGAAGCCATAACCCTGTGCCTCGACCTCCAACTCCCATACACCCTCCTTGAACGGAGGGAACAATCTCTGCACGGGTGGGTACTTCTCTGTAGTTGCATTCTCCTCCCAAAAAGGAGTCTCTGTATTCTTGTTGGCATCTGGCTCCCATAGTCTAGCATGGACATATCGAACGGCACTGGTGAAGTTGTTAGTCTCCATCCCTGCTACCTCACTGAAGTCCATCTGTACACGGAAGAATATGCGCATTTCCTTAACCTCACCATCAATTGGAATCATGTGCGGCTGTGGATTGTACAGAATATCAGACGGATCTGCGGAGTCGAAAGTGTGGTTGAAACCGAAGGCCTGCACCCTATCGTCGGTCTCTGGAACACCACGAGTCCACTCCATCAGTTCACGGCTGACGACCAGCCCTAGGCAACCGGATAAGCTAGATGAGAAGAAAAGCAAGATAGTCAGGTAGACGAACCCGCGCATCGTTGCCATGGATACTGTTCACCTGCTATTCTCATTTGAAGCCGACGCAAAGCCGCTTGTGGTAAGAGTGATTTTGCCTGTCAGCACTCATAGGGCTCGTCAATGGTATCGGCAGCCCACTAGTCATCATTCAGGCATGACTGCGGAAGTAAGCGGGAGTCTTGAAGGTCACTCGTCGCTTTCCTTGTTCCTTCGACGGGGTGCTCGGCGTGGACGCTTGCGGCCTGCCTTCTCTTCTTCAGCACCAGAGTCCACATCCGAGTCAGGCTCTTCCTCCGATTCTGTAATCTTGGCAACCGGATCATCGGTATCAACAACTGTGAAGTCTGTGACTTGGCTGGATTCCTTCAACTCGTTACCAACTACAGTGTTGTCAGGGATGAACTCAACATTGACCTGTTCGCCTGGTAGTATTCCCTCCTCGCCAGTCAGCTCGTAGATGTCCTTGCGAATGTCAGCATCGGAAGCACTGAACTCGACTTCTTCGTCCTTCAGATGGCGACGCTTCTTCTTGTCACCAATTATTTCGTCGAGATCAGCACGGTGCTCCTCGAAAGACTCGCGCAACTGGCTCGGAGCAAACTCCTCTTGCTCCTCCTCTTCTGTGAGTTCTTCCTGTCTCTCTCGCTCAGCCTGTGCCTCGTCGATTTCTGACTCAGCCGTTTCAAGGCGCTCGTCCCATTCCGATTCAAGGCGGTCAGCATCGTATCCAAATTCCGAAATAGCATCGTCATACCCCTCGCTGCCGCGGACAATCTCGTCTTGATCATCCTCCTCGTCTGTCTCTTCATCGATATCCTCGACAACGCGCTCCCTGCGCTCTCTCTTCTCATAGAATGTCGAGATATCTTGAGGTGCACCACAGTAGGGGCAGTGCTCCATCATATCTGGTATAGAAGAGGAACACTCGGCGCAATCGTGGAACTGTGAAAGACCGGTCGCTAGGTCGAAGTCACAGTGTGGACAAGTCGCCTCGTCGCCCTCAATCTCACCATCACACGATGGACAGTACTCAAAGGTCTCTCGCTCGGTGTCGTCGTCACGGATTCTCGAAAGCACTAATCCAGCAATCAGAACTGCGAGCAAAGCAAGGGCGGCGAAGATTAGGAGCGTTCTCGTACCATCGGCGTTCGAGGTGCTCTCGCCTAATCCCTGGTTAGAGGTTGCTTGAATAGACCACGCACTAACCCAAGTCCCAACTGAGGAACCATCGGGAATCACCCATAGTTCGAAAGGACCTGCCTCTTGAGGGGTGAAAGTGCAGATGATAGAGTTCTTTGCTCCTACTGAACCGAAAGACAACTCGTCTGTGCTCAGGTTTACTCGCTTGATGTAGTCCTGACAAGTGAATTCTTCCGAACCACTACCCTCATCTGCAATTACTTCGATGATGTAGGTGTATTCGGTACCGACCACTAGTGTTGAGTCAGAAGGAGTCCAACTCTCAGTCTCTGTCATGAATCTGAGTTTGAGATCGCTGTGCAGGGTGATACTCCCGAACGCTATGTTGTCACCAGCATCGGCGTCGTAGCTTCCAGCATTCGGCACCCAGTTGGCAATGAACTGGAGTTGCCTACCTTCCGTTCCTGATGCCACCGCTTGGAAGGAGTAGGTTCTCTCCTCCCCTGCTGGAATCGCCAATCCCTGCTGCGGAGTCAAGCTATCACCGTCGAAAGTAGCTGTCAGCGTACCAATGACTGGCAATATTCCAGTGTTGGTCACAGTGACATTGAACGACACCGACTCACCGGATGTGAACGAGTCTCCCGAAGCGGCTGCGTGTGGTGATACAGCAACATTAGGCTCAGAGTGTAGTTGGATTGAGGTATCGATGTAATCATTGAATTGAATCGATTGTGGCACCTGCCGCGATGTGTCAATCTCGATGCGGAGCGTGTAAGTGCCAGCGCCTGGCAAGTTGAGATCGTTCTCTGTTAACACCTCTTGCCACGAATTTAGTGGGTTGGAATCTGTAAACTCGGTCGTGAACTCTCTGACTAGAATCTGAGTCTCACCTTGTACAAGATAGATACCATTGCTGAGGTTGCTGGTTCCCGAACCACCCATGCGTAGTATATCTCCTGAGAGTGTCCATGGCCCACCCAAAGCATCTGGTGAACTAGTTACCGTGACCACTGCTTCTGGATCACCATAGTGGAGGTAATCCGGGTTACTCGAAACGGTGAAAGTCAGTGGTCCGAAAGTGTTGTCCGATACATCACTCTCCTCGATACCATCGTTCTGTGAATTAGCCACCACTTCGAGGGTGTGTGAACCGGGTGCGGGGGCGTTGAATGTCGTGCTGACGACTGTGCTCTGGCCGGCTGGTAGAGTTGGTACTGTCACTTCGTTCAGCGACTGCCCGTCGAGTTGGAAGAGCAGATGACTGGTTCCTGCCTCTAGGTTTCCGTCATTAGCTACCGTCACAGACACCTGCACGACATCGCCTTGGCGGATGTCGCTAGAGGGACTAATGCCGAGGTTTGAGGGGACAAAATTTGCCAAACCAGAAACCTGGAACTGCTTTGAGACATTAGCTGTTGAACCGGAATGGGTTACCACCACGAAGGCTGTGTGCGAGCCGAAAGTGATTGATTGCCACACACCTGTTACCTGTAAGTTGCCACTTCCTGGAATATTGACTGTCTGGGTGTGGAAAGCGGGGTTTGAGATGCTATCTGGGTGAAAGGTCACTTCGACGCCAGTTATCTCGGACACATCTTGGTTGGAAAGTGTGATCTTGACTTGAACATCATCACCTTCGGTCGGAGAACTGGGTGAAAAGATGATGTTATCCGCCGAGAACTGGACATTGCCGGCAGACTCGGAAGCAGCGAATGGAACTAGCAATACGGCCAGCATCATGGCCGCCAAAAGGGTCGTTCGCACCCGGCGCATGGGCAATCGAGAGTGCACCTAGCACTTCAACCCTTACGCGGATGATTGCTACAATCACCACCGCATCACAAAGTGATGCGTGATGCGGGAGCAGGAGAAGGGTTGAAGGATAAGGCTAGCCGTCATCCCTTCGTTCTCCATGAGGCGTGTAGCGTCGGTCTTGTTCTTCGCTTCCCTCCTACTGCTATCTATGGCACCCCTCATCGAATCGTCAGCGGCTTCCGCTAAATCGAATCAGACAACATTCTCCTCTGGACCTTCTGAAGATGCAATAGTGGGTGGAAGCATAACAATCGCTTTGGCCGGTACAACCGGTTTAGACGCTGCGAGGGTCGACCTAGGGGACGGTTCCAGTTGGACTGAATTGACCAACCTGACCTCCAACGATTCCTGGCTTTTCACATGGGATTCCTCTAGTGTCACAGACGGCGACTATCAATTACGTGTCGAAGGGTTTGACAGCCAGGGAACGACCGGAATCACCGAAGGTTCGAACTTCACCGTTGACAACACCGCTCCCACTGGCTTGACATTCGTACTACCGACACCGGATTACGGAACTGGTACTTCGGTCGGCAGCCGAGCGTGGTATGCTACCCCTGCAGACGGCACCTTGACTTTCACTTGGGGTGCTGCAGACGCAAGCCTTGGACACGCTGCACTGACTGATGTACCTGGGCCAGGCACCCCTTCGAACGACGGACCGGGTTTCCTAGCCTACCGCTGGGACTGGACAACCGGTTCCTTCCCATCACAGGGCAAGTGGAGTCCTAAGTTGACTGTCTATGACTCAGCGGGCAACAGTGACAGCGAGACTCGCTACATTGGTATCGACACGGTTGGGCCAACGGTCGGAACCCCTACGCTCTCCATCAGTAGTGGCTGGACTAATGCGGGAGTACTTCTTTTCTCCAACCTATTCAATGGAGCTACAGATGCGGGTGGCAGTGGAATCGCCGGCTACGAAGTAAGGGACTCAGCTGATAGTACCTGGAACTCAGTAGGCCTCGGCGGTTCGGGAAGCATCTCCTTACAGGAAGGTGTTAGGATCATCCAATTCAGGGCAATAGACAATGTGGGCAATGCGGGTGACCCCATCGAGAGAACGGTCAATGTCGACGCTACTGCGCCGGTTGCCGGTGGTTGGTTCGTTCCAGAATTGACAACATCAACAACTGGTGGGGTAGATGTCTCGGTTGAGGCAACTGACGCCTTCTCCGGTATCTCTCTGACTGCTAGCAAAATCCAGTACGGTTTCGATAGTGATGGTATTGGTGAGACTCCTGATGTAACAGGTAGTTGGATAGATGTCGGTAACGGCCTTGAAGTCACCCTTGCCAGCACCATCGATTGGTCGACCAAAGAAGGACAGTACCTCTCATTGAGAGCTGTAATGGTCGATAATGCGACCAACAGCGGTAACTCACCGACCCAACACTTCGCAATTCTACCCTATCTCGATCTCAGTTGGGAATCCGCCACTGTCGACCGGTTGGTAGTCCGCGCTGGGTCAAGTGGTATTGTCAACATCACCTCGACTCTAACCAGCAACCAGCCCTACGCAGGGGTTGTTACCGTCAAGTTAGAGACCGCCCCTGCCGACCGGCCAGCGCGCTATACCGT
>CAXFCF010000079.1:0-5665 GCA_964000875.1 uncultured Candidatus Poseidoniales archaeon | reverse complement strand
AGGGAGTGCTACTGTAGCTGCCCCGCCTGCACCTGCGCCAGAGCCCGTTCCAGAGCCAGAACCTGTGGACTTCGAAGAACCAATGACTGAACCAGCAGAGGAAACTATGGAATCTCCTGTTGAAGATGATGGCTTACCCGAGTTCGTGACCTTGGATGAGGGGGGATCCGAAGCACTTGTCAGATTAGAGGCGCGCGCCGCTGAACTGAACAGCCACCTGCGAGAGTTCCTTCTAATCGGACAGGATCAAGAAGCAGCCGACATCGAGGCCTTCATCGAAGACCTAGGTGGTCACGGCTTCGGAATCGAGCACCAAGTGGTACGTGATCACATATTGCGTGAACTCCATCAGATGATTATACTCAAACAGAGAGAGGATGAGGCGAAAAGTGCACTGCCAGGCTCATGGCGGGAAAAGCAAGCATTACGTCGATTGGAAGATGTTAGGCCTGCCCTTCTAGACGAGTTGGAGGGTGTTCTTGAGAAACATCCCGGTGACATGGCGAAAGCGCGAGTGGCTTACGAAGAGGCAGCTGCGGCAGCCGGACTCGACCTTGACCTACCTTCGATTAGTGGCCGTGTCCACGGATTATTTGACCTTCAAGTCTCACTCAAGGCGAGTGAAGAGGAGATGGATCCTGTCACCGCCCGCCGCGAGCGTGCACTAGACACCCTCTACCAAGGCACCCATGACGCCACTCCAGAGGCAATGGCTCAACTCGGAAAGGTGGAATTGCAAATGGAGGCTTTTGAGAGAGTCGTCGAGACCATCGTTAGAAAATCAGAGGGTGAGTTCGGAGCGCGTGAACACGCACTTCTCGTCAGGTTCCTAGAGCGTCGCGGGTGGGATGCTAACCACCCAGAGGTCAGGCCAAGGATTCTTGCCGCTGGTGGAGTATTAGCAGCTGAAATGGGATATGTGGACGCGGATGAAGTTCCTAGACTACCATCGTCAATATCGATGGACCCAGACAAACTATCCTCTGTAGTGGATTCAATGAAAAATGTCCTTGAAGACATGGGGAGGAAGGTTGTCTCTCCCGATGAAGAGGTCGAGGTCGATGAAGAGGTCGAGGTCGAGAGAGTTAGAGGAAAACTCGATGCGGCTGACTCATTGCTACGCAAGTTGGACCGCGGTACCACTTCAGACTGATTACTTCGCGTAGAATGTCTGGATGACCTTTGTTAGACTCTCTATGTCTCGGATGTTCCTGTTGCACAGATCATCCAGAATCTGCTCTCGTTGCCTGACATGGGCGTCGAAATCAGCGGGGCGCAGCCCGGATGCCGCGCATATCTTCTCCTTCAGTTTACTTGGCACCCCAGTGGGAGCCGTACTATCACTGCTGGGATCGTACTTGAATATCGGATTCAAGCGTGGTCTGTCGCCTTCCATGCCTGCGATCTCTGCAATCTCCATAATCCTCCTAACAGATCTACCTCCAGAATTGATTCTGTTCTGGACGATTATCAGGTCAAGTCCCCCCATCATGATGGCTGGGACATTCATCGGAGGACTAGTCAATCTGGTTACCGTCTCTGCAGCGGTGTTAGCGTGAAGACTACCGAACGAACCATCGTGTCCAGTGTTCATCGCCGTAAGCAAAGTTGTCGCCTCAGAGCCACGCACCTCACCGACGATGATTCTGTCTGGCCTCATCCTTAGACTTGATTTCAAGCAGTCGTCCATGCCCACCTCACCAGTACCATCGGGTCTCTCAGACCTAGTTTCCATCCTCAGCCAATGATCGTGATAGAGTTGCAACTCAGCAGTGTCCTCAACCGTCAGCAAACGCTTGTCCCATGGAATAAACATGCCAAGACAATTCAGAGTAGTGGTCTTTCCAGAACCAGTACCGCCGGAGATAATGAAGTTAGCAGGCCTCCCACCAAGACCGTCGACCCAGCACCACAGAGTGGCAGCAAGCGTCACATCGATGGTGCCGAACTCGATGAGGTCAATGACGGTGATTGGATCCTCGCGGAACTTTCGAATGGTAAGTGTTGGACCGTCAGGTGATACTGGTGGAATGACACCGTTAACCCTGCTGCCATCCGGTAACCTGCCGTCGAATAAAGGAACCATACCCGGGCCATCACCCAGTGGGACATTGGTGAAGGCAGCGATATTCTTGGCAATCTTGATGCCCTCTTCGTCGTCCACCCAAATGTTAGTTCTGCACATGCCGAACTCACGGTGAGCAACCTTGACACACTGCTGTCCACCATTGTACATCACTTCCTCCAGTTGATCATCTTCAAGCAGTGGTTTGAGAGCCCCGTAGGGATTCGCTTGAGTGTGTCCATCCACATGATAGACAGGGCTAGGGTGCCCTTGTTCCTCGTACACTGTGACATTATCGTACCTTGCCAATACTCTCTCACTCATTTTCTCACTCCCTCAGATGAAGATGGACGCTCCCATGTATGATCCCATGTAGACGAAAGATGCGACAAATGCCCAGAACGGAGCCCACCAAATCGCAGCTATCGTCTCCTTGCCGATCATTATCGCACCACCTACGACTGCGAACAGCCCAGATGAAATCATGAACAACAGCATTCCAAGGTGGAACGACCCCATTGGCACTCCTGTAGTGGGGCCTGCAAAAAGGCCGAACATCGCCCCCATAGTAACTGGAATGACGATGCACATGAATACCTTGAGCATAAATGCCTGACCGCCCAAATCACGCACTCTCTTCGAACGCAGGTGGTAGAATTTTTCGAATTCAAGGCTCATTGAGAAAGTGACATCGCGCAGTGGAGCCTCGGAATCGTTTGCCGTCTGTAGCAGACCTATGGCGCGCTGAATCGGTGGACAGCGGGTGTTGAGGGCAAACTCTGAGAGTGCTGCGTCAAAGCTGGATGCTGCACTGCGTTCGACCGCTCGATTCAGCATTTCTCCAAACAAATCATTGCGTTCCTTTGCAACGGTGGTCACTGCCTGCTGAAGACCAAGCCCCGCTCCAAGAGAAGTCGAAATCGACTCCAACGCTTCGGGTAGAGCCTTGGAAAGCGAGTCTATGCGACGTGATTCCAAGTAATGCGGTATGGCGCCTCCAAGACAGATTATCGATATTGGAATCAACATCGACAAAATGAACGAATCCGTAATCATGTCGAGCACTCCTGGTATCCCGATTCCCATTCATCATACCCCCGGATCCGATGCCCTTGCGCGATGGAGAATGAAAAACAAGGTGACTATTGTGAAAATCATGCCGAAGTAGTAGGTCATCCAAGTAACGCTTGGATCCGGTACCGCAACACCGGGTAGACCCTCTTGGACGATGTATGGAATCAATGCCAACAGACCACAGCAGAACGGAACGAAGAAACTGAGAATCAGAGCCTTCTCCGGAATTCCCGAAACCTTCTCGACATATCGCTCCAACTTCTCGGTGCGCAACTCCTCGGCTCTCTCAGCCTGCTGAGCAAGACTGGCAGAGAGATCGGTGTTTGAGGTAATATTGTTCAGAATTGTGTTCAGAAGACGGCGATAGGGGTCGCTCTTGGTCTTACGAATCGAATCCCTGACCATATCTTCAAGCCTCTTACCTTGCTCAACACCCTTCTGCATCGATTCGAAATCCTTCGAAATCGCACCATATCCTCCCTTTGAGAAATATGTAACGAGGGATTCAACACCGGAGCCCGCGTCAACAAGTATCTGCATAGCCCTGAGGACATAGAGAAGGTCTCTCTCCTCATCTGGTGCTGCCATGCTTCACCACTCACTCCTCAAACTACATCCTCAATCAGGAGGAATTCGTAGCAACCATTGGCGCCATCATACTTCAGTGATGCAAAGCAGGTCTTGAGTTCCTTCTCCTCAAAGGGATCGAGCAACCAGGATGTACCAGATCTGAAAATCTCGAGCGCCTTGAGATAGGTGTCCATCTCCATGGTCCCAGTGATGTTGAATTCCATGCTCTCTGAACCTTGGTCGATGAGGTCATCACCTTCTCCGTCCCTCGCCACCTCTCGCTGGTAGCGACGGCGAACCTCCACCTTGACTTGACATCCATCTAAGTGGATCCAGTCCCCATCTACTGAACGAATAAAGCAAGGTCTACTTCCCGGCAAAGGCCACCCTCCGGGTGGCACACCCCTCAGTTGCTAATTGAAGGTACCGCGTTCGGCCTTCAACTGGCGCTGATGTGACGGAGGTATCCAAAAGAGGCCTCGTAAACCTCTCCCTCCTCCTGTAAAGCATCGGCCGTCACCTCTCCTTGACTACGAGATATGCCACAAGTGGCAAGGTGCTCCATCAGTTGGTCGTAGTGCACTCCATCGCCGGGGTCGTTCGATTTCAGATACTCAACTATCATCGCCCTAACCTCACTATCATCCCCATCGCCTTCCGAGCCTCCATCTGAACCCGTATCAATGGACTCGGTGGTTAGAGTGGTCATGTTGCCGCTGGCGCGATCCAAGGCTTGAAGCACGCCGAGCATGAAATCATCCGTGTCAACTTCGAGATAGTGTCCACGACCCTTGATCAGTCCGTCGGTCAAATCAGCTGGAATTCCAACCTTCTTGAAATCCTCTGAAGATGGATCTAAGTCTCGACTTCTTTGTACAAACTCGATACGTCGTAAGGTCGCGTCGGATGTGTCTACCAACCATCTAGCGTAGCCTTCACCATCTATCTGCGTGAACTCTTCGAGTCTAATGCTAGTGAAGACGCCGCCGTCATCCCTAGTATACGAGTTGCTCTTACCGATAGCCAACAATAGAATCGGGTCACCCTTGTCATGTAAGGCTAACAACTCCTCCATCTCAGTGTGTAATTCTGGTTGGAATGAGCCGACATTGAACATGTGCAGTCCGGTTGGGTCTCTCAAAGAGCCACGGTAGTTTGCACCGTTATCCGTGTCACGCCTCTCCATCCTCTCTAGTAGACCGGCAACCAACATGCGGTTGACCTTGGCACCTAATTTGGTAATGACGAAGCTGGGGTCGAACTCACCTGAGCCTTGCTCGATGAGATCAGATTGTTCGTACTCCTTAGCGAACAGTCTGATTGCCGGCTGTCGCATCCTCCTTCCACTCATGCCGACACCCCCCACTTCTTCCTCACTTCGGCAGCGATTTCATCGGGTGGAGTCGATTCAGGTTCCATCGATTCAGCTAGGAACATGGCACCTTGATCGTCAACTAGGCAGCGGCCACGTACCATGACAGTGCGACCTAGATACTTGCTCCTAAGTGCCAAGATGAACTCGTCCTGGCCTCTATCTATCTCTTCCTCTACCTCGGACATAGATTTACCAAGAAGAGATTCACTCGCGTCGCGGTTGAACAGTAGTGAAGCGCTGCCGATGCCATCGTCCACGACCATCCTGAGTCTGAGGTCTTGAACTCCCTCCATTGAACCATGTTCATTACAGGCTCCAGAACGCATCACTCGCCTGCACTCGGGGCAGCGGTATATGATTCCTGAATCGTTACGCACAGAAACAATCGCACCAAGGGTCTCGACTCCACTGACCGAGCCACCTCTTACCATCGCCCCCAAATCATGCTTAACCCAGTGATTTGAGGAATCAATTTCATCCCATGGAGCCTCATCGAGCATCTCGACCTGAGATGTAGAGTCAATCGTGATGTCAGGCGTCCCTTGCCACGCCCTCACGCGCACGCCAGAGAGTGAGCAAAA
>CAXFCF010000078.1:0-5709 GCA_964000875.1 uncultured Candidatus Poseidoniales archaeon | reverse complement strand
TGGAACTATCACCTTGTCCCGGTGCCCTTCGCCCAATTCCTTGTGGTACTCTTGTATACATCTGATGGCCGTAAACTCGCCTTGCGCTCCGGCGACCGGTTGCAGTGTTACTTGATCCATACCGGCACAGTGAGCGAGCATTTCCTGCATCTCGTAGAAAATCGCCATCAAACCTTGCAGATGGCTTTCTGGAGCTAGAGGGTGAATATCGTTCATCCCTGGAAGTTGCACTACTCTCTCGTTCAATCTCGGATTGTGCTTCATCGTACAGGAACCAAGAGGATAGAAACCAGTGTCGATACCGAAATTCCTCGTCGACAACCAGGTGTAGTGGCGGACTATCTCAGGCTCGCTCGCGGTAGGCCAGCGCGGGGGTGACGAACGCCTCATGTTGGGAGGTATCGCAGCGATAACATCGGTAGATTCCTTGAGTGGAGACGGCTGGGCGTAGCCCGCCTCAGAAACGCCATTGAAAGCAAACAGATCACTCATCCTACCACCTCCAACCAACTCGCCATACCGTCGATGAAAGCCTCAACATCGGATGCTGACACCTGATCAGTAGCAGTAACATGAAGCCATTTCTCATCGGCTCCAGAAGTAGTCTCCGAGAGTGCCAACCCCCCAGTTACTCCAAGTGAATCGAGATGAGCCAGACAGTTAGATGCGCTAGCGGGGAGGACATAGGTAGCCTCATTGAAATTGGAAGAATCGGGATACAGGAGGTTGACCCCGTCAAGAGAATTCAGACCTTCCTTGACCAACATCGAGACCGCCATGTTCCTGATTGCCAACGCTTCGAGGCCACCTGGCCCGAGCAGAGCCATGTGCATTGCACCCATCATCGCGATTAGGGTCTCATTGGAACAGATGTTGCTGGTCGCCTTGTGGCGGCGTATGTGCTGCTCCCTAGTTGACAAAGTAAGTGTGAAAGCGTCGGCTCCTTCCTCGTCAAATGTCTTTCCGACTATTCTACCCGGCATCTGCCTTAGATACTTCTCACTGCAGGCAAAAAGCCCGTACACCGGGCCACCTGCAGTGGCGCCAATACCGAACGCCTGTCCCTCACCGACCACGATATCAGCACCCCAATCACCAGGTGGTGCGAGAATTCCAAGCGAAACCGGGTTTACCCCTACGATTAGCGCTGTGGTCTCACCAATCACTTCCTTGAGCGAGTCGAGATTCTCATCGATGACGCCGAGCGGTGAAGGTTGTTCGACATAGACTGCACAGGATCCAGCTGCTTCAGCGGCAGCGTCTAGATCTACCATCCCGTTCTCGTCAGTCGGCAATACTCGAATCTCTATTCCACCACCTTGGGTGTAGTTGTGTATCACGCTTGAGCGATAATCAGGGAGATGTTCTACGATATACACAACATCCTTCTGGGATGCTTTCCTGTTGTGTACCCTAACTGCGCAGGTGATTGCCTCGGCAGCTGCAGTTGAGGCATCGTACATGCTAACATTGGATATAGGGAGAGCAACAAGTTCGCTAACCATCGTTTGAAATTCCCACATTGCTTGCAGCATCCCTTGACTAACCTCCGGTTGGTAAGGAGTGTAAGCTGTGAGGAACTCACCTCTGGTACCCAACATCGGCACCATGGTAGGGACATAGTTGTGGTATAGTCCGGCACCGATGAAACTTGGTCTAGCACTCATCGGCACATTGGCTCCAAGCAAACGTGTAGCGTCCGCCCAAATTTCCTCTTCCGACTGAGGTGGAGGGAGGTCTAGTGGTTCATCCCTGCGAACCTCATCGGGAATGTCCGAGAACAACTCGTCCATCGAAGTAAATCCCATCTCCTTGAGCATCTCCTGCTCTCTGCCAAGGTTGGGTAGATGGTCGACCATCCTGACACTCTCCGCTCTTCGCGGACTACAGCGACAAAATGAACGTTCACCAAGGGGATGGTCACATCACAAGGGAGCACCGAGACGGAACAAATCCCAACCTGCGGCCTCAATCAATGATTCGTCGAGAACCCTCCTGCCATCGTACATGATGCGATTGTTTGCCAAATACGCAAGTTTCTCCCAATCTAAGGCGAGTACCTCCGCGTGGGCGGTAACCAAAACCGCAGCATCGAACGGATCGATAGAAGCGATGTCTTGAGCCAATCCATACGATTGAGATGGGAAATGTGTAGAATCGACTAGCGGATCGAACGCCTGTACTGTGCAACCTAACTTGGTGAAGGCCTTGGCTAGTGGTTCCGCAGGAGTTTCCCTAGCATCCCCTATTCCTGGCTTGTATGACCATCCCAAGAGAAGGATGCGAGCTCCATTTATTGACTCCCCTCTCGATGAGAATATCTGCGCTAAGTCTTGCGCAACATTGTCTGGCATCGCACTGTTGACCCTTCTTGCAGAGGTAATTAGTTCGACTGGCGCACCGGCGTCGTGCGCCTTCTGTATCAAGTAGTATGGATCAACAGGGATACAGTGTCCACCAACACCAACACCTGGTCGGTAGCGGTGGAAATTCCACTTCGTAGCCGCCGCGTCGAGAACCTCTTCGACATCGATTCCAATAGTTGGGAAGATCCTCGCTAACTCATTGACTAAAGCAATGTTTAGATCACGCTGGACATTCTCTACCACCTTAGCAGCCTCGGCAACCTCTATTTGACCTACATAAGTCACAGAACCCTCTGTCAGAGTACGATATAGAGACGCAAGCCCCTTACCGACCTCTTCGTCCGTGGAACCAACTACGCGAGCAACTTGACGCACCCCGTGATCGGGGTCACCCGGTACGAACCTTTCAGGGCAGTAAGCCAAAAACACATCATCAGGTTGAGTGATGCCGATTTGATTCATTATGGGAACCCATACCTCCCTTGTCACCCCGGGGTATACTGTTGACTCAAGTACCACAACCGTCGATTCGCCTCGCTTGATGTTCTCGAAAATCGACCTACCTGCTGACATAACATATGTCAAGTCAGGAGTTCTGTCTTCATTGACTGGCGTAGGAACGGTAACCAGTACGACATCTGACTCTTCTATGAATTCCGAATAGTCAGTCGAGACCTTCCACTGCTCATCCTGTTCAGATGGAATCAAATCGTCGTGCTGTGGATCGTCGCCAGGATTGAGACCTTGCGAAAGGGCATCGATAACCCGCTGAGAGACATCGATTCCTCTTACCTTGAAACCCGCTTCCAGAAAGCCAAGAGCGGTTGGCAGACCGACATATCCCATACCGACAACGGTGATTGTCAACTGACGCGAATCAACTCGCTCAGGGAAGGTGTCACTCCAACCCATGGAATCGATGCCCATGGAGGATGCTAATGAATACTGCCTAGCACAGGCTCTCAAAGACTCGCATGAAAGCCGTACGCTCAGACTCCTCATCCCTATCCAAACGAACAGATTTACCGATTTGTTCCAATATTGCCTGCGCTAATGCTTCCTGATCGCCCCATGGAACTGCCCTACCAAGTCCCTCGTCTTCGCAAATTGAACCCATCAGGCACCCAGCGTTTACTATCGAAGGTCTACCGAAAGAAGCTGCATCGAACATCTTGACCGGAATCGCCCCCTCCATGATGTTACCCCGCTTTGGAGGATACATTGCATACATCACAGAGATTGATGACATCAACTCCTCCTTCTGGCTCTCGTCGAATGCACCGAAAACTTCGGCCTCGAGCCAGCCCTCGTCAACCCCCTCTCTGACCATTCGTGCAACCTCGGATACGCCAACGCCATCTCCTGCTACCATCAATTTGGGACGTTCATCATCACTCATCGACTTTAGAGCAGCGAGCAGCAGAGTGAACGAAGGTACCTCTCTGACTCTACCAAGGTAGCCGATTACCCTTCCTTCAGCTGAATCTGGCAGCAACCGTGACGAAGGGCGATTCTCAACCGATGTGGCAGCAATCCCATTTTCGGCGAGCCAAGATACGAATCCCTGAGATGAAGTGATCACCGCATCTGCGCTAGGTGCCAAACGAAGCAACCGCTTCTTCAAGCGACGAGAGATGATTTTCCTCAAGAATGATCTTGGATTGGGCATAAGCACCCAAGTGTGGTAGAGGTCATGCATGTCAAACAAGCACTTTCCGGGGTTTGACAAACCCACTTCGAGGGTGTCTTGGTCATGGCAATGTACGACATCGACAATACCGATTTCACGCTTCACCTTGGCGATGAATTTGTTAAGCCCAAGCTTTGTGGAAAGCAAACCGCCGTATGGAGTAAATCCGACACGATGACGGATAATTCGAACACCGTCGACAATCTCTGATTCCTGCAGATTCTCTAAACGATCGAAGGCGTGAATGGTCACCTCATGCCCTGCTTCGACCATCCATCTTGCTTCACGCATGACGCGCGGATCGGGGGCGCAACCATTCGATACGACCGCCGCGATGCGTGCCATCCAACGCTTACGAGCCCACCCGGGAGAAGACTCTTACCCAGTTTGAATGCCCAACATAATCAATTCCAATTGACAATCTGTGAAGGCAGGAGAGTAAACTGTCTGGGAGAGCCACCGACATAGTCATAGGCTTCAAGAGTAAGAGGTCAGCGAGGGAGCAGTGATGCGAGTAGCGGTTTCGGGTGACGAGGGTTTCATCGCCCAACACCTCGCTCTCCTGCTGGGTGATTCCTGCCAAATCCTAACTCCAGAGATTATTGAGGACGAGACTATGCTGGCAGCAGTGCTGGCTTCTTGTAACGCTATAGTCCACCTCAATGGACACCCGCCCGACACTTCGATGGATAGGGAGGATCATGAGGTCATACGAATGATGCGTGATAACGCCCGTAAGATCCTCAAATCAGTACAGTCTCACCAAGGAATACACCTCGTTCTTGTCGGTTCTTTGAGGGTACATCCGAATCCAAGGAAGGAGGAAGAATACTACTCGTCAGAATCACATCTTTCACCTAGAGATGTTACCGCTGAAGGACAACTCTGGGTAGAGGAGAGGGCACTCGAACACGCAATGGATACACACCCCGTGAGTATAGTACGCGCCGCTAATGTTCAGGGCATCCCACCAGAAGGAGGAGAGGGGCATGGTATTGTACACAGGCTCTGCCACGAAGCAGCGTTCGGATTCTTCGATGTACCTGGTACTGGAGATCAGGTGAAAGACATGATTCATGTCAGCGACTTGACGCACATGATCGTCTCCGTTTTGGAGTCACCACCTCCCACTCGCGAGGTGATTGCAGTCGGCAGAGGACAGGGTGTGAGAATGGACGAGTTGGCCAACTTCATCTCTCAAAACACCGGAGCTTCGCCTCAGTTCAATGTCAATCAAGGAGACGAAGTTTGGGGGATTGTCGACGGATGGGAGCTTTCCCAGCGGCTGAAAGTCACCCCGAAGATATCGGTTGACGACATAGTGAACGAGGCTCTATCAAACCTCTGACTCAGCAATACCGGCGCTTGTCCGGAGCTAGGTTAGACTCAATTCTGGCGGATGAAAGAGCCGTCTCCCTGCATGGCCCACTGGGAACCATCTGGTGCGTTGTACCAAGTGCCACCAACAGCATCGTTGACATAGCTACCACCTGGAGGTAGTTGAGCATACGACGGCACACTCTGTGGACTGGCTTGAGCCGGAGCTGCGACTGGTGCTGCTGGCTCACCTCCAACATAACCTCCTGCCGAAAGCTGTGCGTTATCAACATCCCATGCATCCATCGAACCTGGTCGGCCGCCCTTCTTACGGCG
>CAXFCF010000077.1:0-5714 GCA_964000875.1 uncultured Candidatus Poseidoniales archaeon | reverse complement strand
AGAGAATAGCGTACCTAAGGTTACCGAGATTCTCGAAGGTTGGGTCATCGACTCCCTGAAAGCTCTCGGAATAGAAGGCTCACGCGACCATCGTATGCAAGGAGTATGGATCGATGGAAAGAAGATATCCAGTGTTGGTTTGCAATTTCTAAAATGGGTCAGTAGACACGGTTTCACAATCAACTATTCAACACCACCAGGAAGAGTAGAATCACTGCAAGGATGTGGGCTTAGCGAAGGTACTACGACATCACTTTCCGCCGTTGGCAGGAGTCATGTAAGCAGAGACTTACTAGAGGGTTTACTAATCGGATACTCTCGCCGCTCAATCAACCGCAAGTGTACCAAATTGGTTCTTTACGGAAACTGATGTTACGCCTTGTGAGCGTAATAAGGTTTGAAAACGTCCAAGAAAAACGAGTGGCATGCTCAAGTCAGGCAACCCGACCTTGAATGACCAGACATTCGTCTACCACCCAAATCCAGCAGCAGAGTTCACAGGTGGCTCGATGACACTGGAGGGAGTGGCTAACAAGACACTACTTCTGCTCGCAATCTGCGTCGCCAGTTCATTCCTTTCATGGCAGGCCTTCACCGTAGACCCGTTCCTTGGCTCTGCTCTGATGTTCTTGGGTTTATTCGGATCCATAGGTGCCGCAATATTCCTTAGATTCACCGACATTAACAACGCGATCTGGGTCGGCCCGATATACGCTGCTCTTGAAGGAATGCTGTTAGGTCCCCTGTCAGCAATCTTTGAGAGTTATTACCCAGGAGTAGCCATCACTGCAATCGGCTTGTCCTTCGGCATCATGTTGATGATGATCATAATCTATCGAGCAAGGCTCATCAAGCCGACTGAAAACTTCCAGATTGGAGTCAGCGCAGCAATTGGTGCCATCTTCATGATATACATGGTATCCTTCTTTCTCGCACTGCTCACCCCATACAACATCCCGCTGATTCACGGCAACGGCATAATTGGAATCGGCTTCTCGCTGTTTGTCGTCGGCATAGGTGCAATGACCTTCGTGATGGACTTCGACTTCATTGAGCATGGAGTCGAAAGCGGAGCACCTAGGCAGTATGAATGGTATGCCGCTTTCAGCCTTATGGTCACTCTGATATGGCTCTACATCGAACTTCTAAGGTTGCTAGCTAAAATCCGCTCAAGATGAATGACCGATGCAAAGATGACGGGAGCCCATCTCTCGACTCACATGAGTGAGTGGGAGCACCCTTTGTCGCCAAACCTTGGGAAAGCAGTCACCGGCCACGAAATACCGCCGATTGACTACCTAGATTGGTATGTACCTCGCCTTCAGGCAGGTGTAGAACACGATATGACTCAATCCGGATTCAAACACCCATGGGACTGGAACGAAGCGTTTTCCGATTCGGATCTCAACAGCCTCGCTGACCAGTTTTCTGAACCGCCGCTAAATCCAGCTATCTGGATTGCTGAAAGGCACGGAGTCCCCGTGGATATGGTATCTGGAGGGCATGGAGTATGCCAGAGTCTACTCTTCGCTCTGACCGCAGTCCTAGACCCTGGTAAACCGAGGCGAGTTGCCGTGGAGATGCCTTCGTTCGCCGTCGTCTCCCAATTCCCCAGAATCCTCGGTTGTGAGGTGATACCATTCAACAGAGGACCGAAGGAATCGGGTGATTGTGGACCCTGGAATTTGGATAGAGAGGAACTGGCAGATATCCTCCCAAGCGTAGGAGCAATTGTCACGACTCCAGTTCAGAATCCGAGTGGATGGATGATGAGTGAAGATGACCAGAATTGGTTAGTAGATGCATGCAAGAAACATGGAGTTGGAATCGTCTCGGATGAGGTATATCTAGATTCTACGATTGGCACTGATGACTATAGACCAATGTATGAGTTTGGGGAGCACTGTATCTCAGTTAACTCACTGACGAAGTGCTACGGCTTGGGACCGCTAAGATTGGGTTGGGTCATCGGCTCCCCTCAGAGGATCCAAACAGCGCGTAGAGTCATGCAAACCACCCAGGGCATGTTGGCAGTTCCTTCACTTAGGATGGCTGAAGCAGTGTGGCCTAGAATCGACGAACCCCTAGTATTGATGAAAGAGAGGCGCGAGAAGAATCTGCCCCGATTGATGGAAGTATTGGCAAGAAACGGAATCAATTGGACTCCACCTCCCACTGGTATATACGGATGTATCGAACTACCCGGTGGTTGGACGGGAGAAGATGCGGTCGATCAAGTCGCAGCACCAATTGGTCTACTTGTTACTCCATGCGCGATGTTCGCCCCCCAGTTGAAGGGTTACATCAGGATAGCATGGGGGGATGATCCCGATTCTTTCACAAACTCGCTTGAAGCATTTGAGAAATTCTTGAAAGGTTTGAAATGAGAACGGTCGCGGCGTCTTATCATGCCTAGCGCGGTGATTGCCATCAGTGGTGCCTCGGGAGCGAGGTATGGGGTTCGGTTGGTCGAACTCGTATCTGCCGCTGGCTGGGAAGTCAGACTCGTAGTCAGCCGCGAAGGAGCAATCAATCTCGATTTGGAGTGCGGAATTACGCCTCAAGAGCTAGCGAGAAATAATGGTGCGACCTTGGAAGATAATGACAATCTCGCCGCAAAGGCCGCATCCGGTTCAGCGAAGTTCGATTGCTATGTAGTGTGCCCGGCATCTGGAACCACAATCGGAAAGTTAGCTGGTGGAATCACTGACAACCTGATTACTAGAGCGGCTATGGTAGCACTCAAGGAGAGACGCAAACTGATTGTCGTGCCAAGGGAATCGCCCTATGCCACAGTCCAGTTGGAAAATATGACCAAACTATCATCTTACGGAGTGGTTATACTTCCAGCAAATCCAGGATTCTACAATTCACCCAATTCAATTGAAGACCTAGTCGACTTTGTCGTATCACGCATACTCGACCAGATGGGCATAGACAACGATGTTAGTTCCCGATGGGAAGGAGATGAAGTCGTGTTCGATGAGTCGGTAGGGACTGACTTGCCACAGTGATTGCGTGCAACCTATGGTTGGGTTCATCAAGGGCAAGTGTACACGGGGGGTACGAGAGAGATGAATTTCGAGGAGATGACTTCTGCCAAACTCAGCGAGGAGCTGAAGAAGATAGGTCTTCCATCTAGCGGTAACAAGTCCGACAAAATAGCCCGCCTGCAGGAAGCTCTCGTCCAAAAGGTAGACACCTCAAAAGGTGAAAACGGAGAATTAATCCTCGAAGCCGAATATGACGATGGAGGAATCGTCAAGCGACTGATGCGTGAGAGAATATTACTCGGTAAGCGAGTACCAGCGGCTGGAGCAGTTGGAATGGTTCTCATTCTACTCCTTTCTTCGATGACCGCATTAGTAGCAGGACCCGCTATCATGAACCTCATACAAGGCGAACCAGAATACACCTTGATTGACTTCGAACCAAGCAACGCCCGTGCTACTGCTGAGCATCTAGTTAGCTTGGGCCACCCCGTATGGGAAGGACGTATGTCGGGCACACAAGAGGAGTTGCAGACCGCTGAGAGTAACAAACAGAACTTCTCAGACTTCGGTTTGTCGGCTACTCTGGAGGAATTCGATGTCCCAATGTTCGAGATTCAGGCAGAACCGCGTGTGTTCTACTGTGTCCCTGGTGACTACCCTCTAGGAATACCCCTAGACATACTACCATGTGGCCCACAAGACACAAATGCACAGAGAGTTGAGTTCCAGCACAGATTCGACTTCGTCATCCAAGGTTACAGCGGAACCGGAAACTACCAGTTCGGTGACGATCTTCAGATTGTCAACCTATCAAACGGAACCGACGACACGCTATGGTCGATGGCAACTGGGGAAGTTGGCATGGTATGGGGGTCAACTGGCGTCGGATCTAATACTGACATCTACGCTAAGGCAATACAAAACGACTTGGCAGCCCTGTTTCTGGTAAACGCCCAGTACAACTGTGGCAAGGTGGAAGCTGATGATTGCGTTCCCATCTTCAAGACCGTAGATGTCGAAGGGTTGCTCTCTCAGACTGGAGGAAACCTCCCTGAGACCATACCATTCATCCAACTGTCACGCTCCATGGGCGAGGAGTTGGAGGGTGTCTTTTCCGAACAGGATACCAATGAAGCGATGCTAGCAATGGAGGTCGATGTCGACAACCAAGGTACTCGAACAGTGCGAGTACCTTGTGGAATACTCGAAGGCGATGATGACAGGGTCATAATGTTCGGCGCCCATCACGATACGGTGTACTCAGGGCCTGGCGCAGTCGATGATACCTCGGGCACCGCTACAGTGATTGAACTGGCACGCCAATTCGCAGAGATGGGCAAGACACTTGGAACCCCGAAACATACTGTCAAATTCTGCACTTGGGGTGGCGAAGAAGAGGGGCTCCATGGATCCAAGGCTTGGGTTGACAAACACGCTGAGAGACTCAGAGAGAATCTCATTGTCTACATCAACCTAGACATGAATCATGTCGATGCAGACCCAGCACGAGGTAATGACATCACCCTATTCGGGAATTATCAGTCAGATGTCGACCACATCGAGAGGATTGTCACCAAGTTGCAGACTGACATGCCAGAGATGGCAAACAAGTACGACATCAGGATTCGCACTTTAGATGGGCCGAAGAACTCAGAAACCGGTATGCCATACAACTCTGACCACGGTCCTTTCGTGTACGACATAGTTCACGAAGACTCTGATAAACCAGGGCACGCTCTAGTCTGCTACGGTTCCGGTTCGTGGGAGTACCACACCTATGCTGACGACATGAGCCGATTCAACGAGGAGAGCCTTGCTGTGAGTGCTATCGTTTATGGCACATATGCCAGATATCTTGCTTGGGGTGAGATCTGAAAACCTGCGTATCATTGATTACGAACCAGTGGAAGGAAGGGTACAGATGGCAATTAGAAGGGCGCACGCAAGTCACATCCTAGTTCCCAGCAAGGGGCAGGCGAACCAACTCGTCGAGAAAATCAAGGATGCACGCAAGCCGTTCAAGGAGTTCCAGAAGATGGCAAAGAAGCACTCCACCTGCCCCTCCGGTTCCAAGGGTGGTGACCTCGGGTGGTTCCACGAGAGGCAGATGGTGAAGGAGTTCTCCGACGCTGTATGGACTCAAGACCTGAAGACGGTTGATGGCTTCATTCGCACAGGATTCGGTTACCACATCATATATGTTCACGAGCGAGACGAGTGAAGCTTGTCATAATTCATCACTAGTTACTTCGAGAGGATGAGACCTTCTCAACCAATAAATCAGCGACACCATAGCTGCTACGAATCCGATTTCAACCAAGAAGAACGATGGATCTCCGTAGTGCCGTTCTACCCCTAAAAAGAATGTATCAAGGAAAAACCACTCCATTTGATGGAAATGGAGATGTTCATACGCGTAGATGGACATGCAACCATCTGGGAAACCTCGAGGAGCACAAGATATTGTTCTGAGAATCCAATGATCCCAAATATCGAACGCCAAAGCTGAAATCATACCTGGCAGATAACGCCAATCAACCCTAGCGCCCCATACGAATACCGATACCGAGCATGCAATCCAGAACCAAAATACAGAGCGAGAGAATAACGAACCACTCGGGCTAGCGTCGTGATAGGTGAATATCGCTAATGTGTCCACTATAGCGTGGGATAGGAATGCCAACACAATCCCTGTTACAATCCAACTCCTCTCATCATCGT
>CAXFCF010000076.1:0-5740 GCA_964000875.1 uncultured Candidatus Poseidoniales archaeon | reverse complement strand
TTCTGCCAATTTAGCGTAAGCAGAGGCCATACGAGCCGCTTCAGAGATGCCGAGACGGTTGGCGACCTCGAAAGGTCCTCGTGCCCAGCGTAGACCCACCTTGGCACCGCGGTCAACATCTTCGAGTGAGCAGATCTCTTCCTCTACTATTTGACCAGCAACTGCGAACACCTGACCTAGTAGTCGCTCACAGATTACAGCCTCTGTATTTCCATCGCACTCGGTGTCTTCGCCAATATCCCACATCACACCAGCTTCGACCAATTCTCTGAGATTCTGTGCGCCAGTATAGCGAGGGCAATCAAGTTGCTCGGCAAGGTAGTCTGTGGAATGAAGGGCAATTGGTGGCCCTGTAAGGTTCATCAAGGCGAAAGGCCCCATTCCAATACTGAATGCTTTACAGGCTACAGCGTCGATCTGAGCGGTGGTGGCTACTCCCTCTTCTAGCAAGAGACATGCCTCATTGAGCCAAGGTACGAAGAAGCGGTTGACAACGAATCCAGGTCTATCCTTGCAGATGATGACGACCTTTCCTAGAGTCTTACAGTACTGCACCGTCCGCTCGATAGTATCAGAAGATGTCGAATCAGCAGGTATTACCTCTATCAGCCTATTTTTCGCAGGGTGGTAGAAGAAGTGCAGTCCCACGAATTTGTCAGGCCTTCCGGTAGCTTCAGCCAGCGCGTTTACGGAGAGGGAAGAAGTGTTTGATGCGAGGATGGTATGTTCATCACAAACCTCGTCTAAGGTGGTGAACACAGCTGTCTTGATATCGAAGTCCTCAAACACGGCTTCGATTACCAAGTCGGTGTCTGCCTCGATATTCTCAGTTCCTACGACACCGGTAACTCGACCTTCAATCGCTTTCACTTGGTCGGGTGAGAAGATTCGGCGCTCGACCGCTTCGTTGAGGAAGCCAGAGATGATGCCTTGCCCCCGCTCGACCCATTGGCTCTCACGATCAACCATCTGAACCTCGAATTCCTCCTGTGCGCTCTTTTGGGCGATTCCGCTTCCCATGTTGCCGGCGCCAACTACTGCCACCTTCCGAACAGGTTCCATAGTGCTCTCGGGACGGGTTAGTCCCATGAATTGAACGGACTCCCGCTGACCTTCATTCTTCGTCGTCGATGCCGAACAGGTTGGCCAAGGAATCTGCTTGATTCTCAGGTCTCAGACCCATGGCCATCACATTTGCTTGTCCTGCCTTGGACCACGATTCACGGGTAGCTAGGTCACGGGATTTCTCAAGGGCAGAGTGCCACACTTGCCAGTCACCGCGTGGTAGTAATCTACCGCTGATACCATCTTCTATGGTGTAGCGGAAGCCGCCTTCGTCAACCATTAGAGCAGGCGTTCCTGCTGCTTGCGCTTCGATAGGAGTTAGGCCGAATGGTTCGTCGTAGGCGAGGCTTACCATTGCCAGTGAGCAACGTACTAGGGAAGCCAGTTCGGCATCAGAGAGTCGTGGTTCTATCGTGAGTTCGACCCCATGTTTCTCCGCGTGTTTTTCTATGCGTCTGAGGTCATCTGAATTTCCACCACCTACCAGTGACAGAGCCAAATTGGTTCCAGATAGCATGTTGATGGTCTCCCATGTTCCCTTGACATGGGAGGCGCGACCGATAGTGACCACGCGGTTTTCCACTATCTCATCGCTGTTACTGCCCCACTTTGATAGGTCAACGGTTGGCAAGAGGAGTCCCGCATCGATACCGTAAACATCTCTGATACGTTCTTGGATCCATGGTGAATTACCGGAAATCACCGCTCCACGCTTGCTTAATCCCTCTACATAGCGCCTGTCGCGTCGTCGCTGCTTACCCAGTAGGAAGTGAGTAAGGCTAAGACTTCGCTTCGGTGTCCCATCAATCTCTCTGTGTAGAACATCCTCGTACAGACCTCGGTGTGGCTCAAGACAATGGTAGTGAATTTCAATCTCTTTGGGAATCAAGCCTGTGATTTCCAGAGATCCTACTCCGCTAGTCAAGTGGATATAATCGATGTTAGCGATTACCTCTCTCAGGCCAGTGACTTGTTCGGTCAGGTCTAGCATCTGTGTCCAAGCAGTTGCAGCTCTTCTGCTAGCCAAAGCTCGCATTTCGGCCCAAGCTCCGCGAGGTACTTGGAAGGGACGAACAGGAGTAAGGTAAGGTATGTCAACAGCATCTAGGCGTTCTCGCGCCTCCTGAGGCAGGTTTAGGCTCGCTAATGTTACTTCGAAATGTTTGGTCCAAGCGGGTAGATTGTTCAGCAGATCCCTTTCAGCCCCACCAAATTGCTCGAAGGTTCCCTTGATCACGAGAAGCCGCGGTAGAGGTTTGGAACCGCCTCCCATGAACACTCGTCCGCTTGTTCGTTTAATATCGACACTGGCTCGCGGGAGTCATGGGAAGGCGAGTTCTCGTGGCACGCGGTGGGGCGCTACCCCGTCAGAGTGGGCTTGGCCGCGCGCATCACGAGTTTGTAGACCGCCTCAAATCAGGAGCGATTTCTGGCTATGATTTGGGAGAGGTCATCGAACATTCTCTCGACATCTCCCTTTTGCGTCGTTTACTGAATCGCTGGTCGAGCCACCCTAGAAGAGTAGCGAAGGCGGTCAAGTCCTCTGATTGCGATTTGTTGCATATCACCGATCAGGAGCAGGCTCATTTGGTTCCGAAGTCGGTTGGAGTACCCGTCAGTGTGACGGTTCACGATCTCTTCCATCTACAACCAAGGGAGGTGCTCGGGATTCCGGTTGGTGACCAACAGGTAAGCGGCATCAGGAAACGGGATATCTCCAAGCTGAAGGAGGGTTTGGGGCGTGCTGACCTTCTGATATGCATATCAGAGGCTACAGCTGAAGAATGCAAGGAAATCTGGCCCGACAAGCGTGTGGCGGTGTTACCCCACGCGATTGATACCGAACCATATCGAATGCCTGGGGAAATTGGTTTGCGTAAGTTTGTCTTGTTAACGGTTGGTAGCGACGAACCGCGTAAGCGCCTTGATTTCGTTAATCAAGTCATAGCTGCGCTTCCGCCTGAGGTTCGCGAGGATGTCAATTTAGTCAAGGTCGGCAGCCACCTGAAGTTGTCAGACGCCGAACTAATTGCTGCTTACCAGCGTGCTGAAGCTCTTTTATTCCCATCTGCGGCTGAGGGTTTCGGACTACCAGTGCTTGAAGCAATGGCTGCTGGTACACCGGTGCTGTGCGCTGACCTCCCAGCTCACAACGAGGTGGCAGATCCATCGATGCTCCTCGTTGCCGATGATATATCGGAATGGGTCGAAGCGGTCGTCCAACTCCACACTTCATGGTCTGAGCGAGATGGGCGAGACCGTGAACCGAACGGCACTGCCATCACCCGCGCTCAACGGTTCAACATCGAGGATTGGGGTGAAAGAATCGCATCCGCATGGGACTCGATGATGGGTGAATGAGATGGATTGGAAGAAATTCTTGATATGCCCGACAACGATGGGCATCATAGGTTTCGTTTACGGCTCTTCGTCGATATGGTGGAGTATACTGTCGGGGGCATCGCTCTACAGTGCGCTGTTCGATTTTGCCTATGCGAGTATAGACTTCGCTTTCGCAGCTCGCTCTTTGGTTGGGTGGCTCGCATTCTTAGCGATAGTTTTGGTTTGCATGTCTGGGTGGATTGGGCATCACCTGAGGGATAGGGAGGGAGGTCATTGGTTCCGCCGATTCACCGCTTTTGTTATCGGTTGGGCACTCGCTCGCGCCATCATATTCCGTCTGCTTGACCAAGGATTCTTCCTGGGTGCGATTGTCACAATGCCATTCACTACGGGAGCTTTCATGCTTGCCGCAATCGTTGGTCATATCGCGTCCCACAAGAAGCTTTCAAGGGGTTTGGAAGGGGCGAAGGAGTATCCGATATCTGCTGTCTCGATAGCAACCGTATTGGGGATATCCCTTCTTCTCACCCTACCGAACCTGACCGCTATGGCAGGACTTCTCCCATCGCCGCCACCTAGGCCTGAATCTGGATACGGCAGTGCTGAATTTCCCTACGAGGTAAGAGAGCATGTTTTCTCAACGGAATATCCTGAGAGCATCACTCAGTGGTGGGATGAGGAATCACAGGAGTATGAGTGGAACATACATGTCTTTGTGCCATTCGGAATAGAAGAGGAATCGGTTGGTGTGGCGATTATGTTACATGGTCACGATGGTGAGGAGTTGGATATCTACCGGGACACATTGGAATCTTTGGCCGGACAAGGTTTGGTGGCGATATTCCCACAGTATGTTTCCGATATCGACTTGTCATCGATTGCAGAGGACTTCGAACTCACCTATGTCTTGGGGGGGTCGAATCATCCTCAACACGAACCGCGATTCAATATGGCACTGTATGGAGTTGACGCGGTGCTGGAGATGATTGCCAATGATTCAGAACTTCAATCAGATATCGGTGGCGCTACGATAGACACCGACCATCTTTGGATTAGTGGACATAGCATGGGTGCAGGAACACTGTTCTATGTTCTTGGAGCTGGCCTAGAGCGTGGTTGGGGTTCTGAGTCTCTTGTCATCAATCTGGAGGCTGCTTGGATACACGCAACCCAACCGCATTTGGACGGAAACATGTCCCTCTTACCAGATCACACACTGATTCATGTTGTGGAGTATGAGAGCGAGATAGTTGTAGACAAATGCGTAGGTAGGTGGCAGCACGCTCGCCTCCACGCTCGCGATGGAGCCTCTTCTCTACCCTCTGACCAAGTGCTCTTCCTCCTGATTCCTTCCGACTATCGTGGCTTTCCTAGATTGATTGCTTCTCATTATTTGCCTGCAGCTGTAGTAAGGGAATCTCTGGCAGATCAGTCGTACTACCCACGTATTGAGGCGCAGGCGGACTTCGTAGCTTCCTCTGCTTGGGGTGATGAGCCCTCAGCCATGGAAGCCAAGGAGTGGTTCATGCAGGAGGGGGAGATGACCAATCTTGGAGTGTGGTCGGACGGAACACCGGTTTATCCCATTGAGTTTATTCAGTCACCGCTGGAATTGGACGACGACAACCTCAACGCCTGTCCTTCTCCTGCTTCGTGAACAGTCGATTTCCGTCATTGATATCCAGAGTATCTTCAGCATTTTTCTATACTGCGTTTGAACAACTGCTTATAGCCTCAGGAAAGGGGGCATGGGCATGCTTCGTGTATCCGAGTTGACCAAAGGATTCGGCTCAGGTACGAATCGCTTAGAAGTTCTCAAAGGCATCAATCTTGAGATCGAACAGGGTGAACTTGTTGCACTGATGGGACCTTCAGGTTGTGGAAAGTCGACTCTGCTCAATATCATCGGTGGTTTGCTTCCAGCAGATACAGGAGAAATAGAGCTTAATTCCCGCAGTTACGGGTTGAAGAATCCTTCATCAGTCGTTGACATACGGCGCAATTTGGTAGGTTGGATTTTCCAGGATTTCCATCTCCTTGATCACCTCAGTGCACTCGACAATGTTGCAATGGCTCTGGAAATTTCAGGTGTCTCAACCAAAGAGGCCGATGAGCGCGCTAAAGCAGCATTAGCTAGAGTAAATCTTGACGATAGGATGGAGCACATCCCCGATCAATTGTCTGGAGGTCAGCAACAACGCGTTGCAATTGCTCGTGCGATTGCTGGGAATCGCCCCTTGCTCCTCGCTGATGAGCCCACGGGCAATCTAGACATCTCTTCAGGCGCAGATGTGTTGCGTTTGTTCAAGGAGTTGTGCCACGATGAAGAGAA
>CAXFCF010000075.1:0-5777 GCA_964000875.1 uncultured Candidatus Poseidoniales archaeon | reverse complement strand
CATGGGATAAAAGAGATCTCGATGAGGCCGTAGATTCCATAATCAAACATTCATTTGGGGAGTGGAAAAAAATTGGTGCATGGAAGTGGCGATTTCTCCCAGCAGGGCACATACCTGGTGCAGCTATGGTGGAAATTGAAACGCCTACAAGGAGGATTCTTTGGTCAGGAGATTTAGACACAAGGGACTCTCCATGTACAATTGGAGCAAAACCAGAAGGATGCGATCTACTTTTCCTCGAATCCACATATGCGGGAAGAAATCAACCAAATAGAACTGAAGAAGTTTCTAGATTTATAGAAAGAATTGTCGAAGTAGTGGAAAGAGGGGGAACTTGCCTCATTCCTGCCTTTGCTAATGGTCGAGGGCAAGACATATTGCTTCATTTATGGCGCAGTGGTTTAGATTTTAATGTACACTTTGATGGAATGGGGAAGACAATCATGGATCATTACATTTCTAATCCAGACTATCTCATAGATTCCGATGAACTTTCTCAAGTTAAGAGATGGGCAAAGATAGTTAGAGGGAAATCTGATCGAAAGAAAGCCCTAGGTGCAGATGTAATTGTTACTACTAGTGGTATGCTAGATGGTGGGCCAGCACTTTGGTACCTCAACAGACTTCGTAATGATCAAAGAAATGCTATTTTGTTGACTGGATACCAAGCAGAGGGAAGTGGAGGAAGAAACCTCCTCGACGAGGGTCGTTTACCTATTTTCGGAAAGATGACAGATATACATCTAGATGTTGATCAATTCTCTCTTTCTAATCATGCAGATGATGTGCTCCTAAGAGAATTCGCTGAAGGAACAGGAGCGAAAGATGTAGTATTGTTTCATGGTCAATTGGATGATGGCCGGAAAAAGTTCGTCAAAAATCTCGAGGAGAGAGGTATTACAGTCCACCAACCTCGTAATAGAGAATCATATGAGATTTAATTCTAATATCAACAGTACCAATCGTCTAATAGTGGGCACTTAGTCGAGGACTTGTTACACATGGCGAGAAAACCAACTAAGAAAGCAGGCGGCAAAAAACGACGCCGAAGGAAGATGAAGCTCACCTTACGTAGCCGTTCAGTTAAGGACGACTCCTATTTTGACAAAGTTGGTTGGTCAACTCAAGATTCAGGAAGGGTTCTCGGGGAAACACAGCAAGATGTACCTCAAGAGGTAGAGCACCAATGCTCCCTCTGCGGCTCAATGAACAAAATCCCTCGCCCCAACTCTGATCGTTACAAGGTTCGTTGCGCTCACCCAGATTGTGGTCATGAAGACAACATCGGAGTTTGATCATTTTCTACCCTTTCAGGCAGAGATTCTCTCCCCCCTCCTCCACTTATTGATTCCAGAGGGATCATTTGAACTGGAACAAAGGGTACAAGTTGAGACCCTGGAGGGGCATCAGTGCTCGTTTCTACTTTATGTGAGACACTACTCAACAAAGTAGGGTCACAATTAGCAATTCTTTCATCCAATCGCCTATGAACCCACAGCTGCCACAACGCGATTAAGCAAAGTCCCAAAGTGATTGTTAGAGCCACTAACCAGAGAACAATGTCCCCTCCACTTTGATATTCACTAGACACAAATACCCCACATTACGAGCGGTTGTCAAACTTACTCACTTTCGTTCAAGAAGAGCATCCCATGAAACATTAGCATATTCTCTTGCAGCCTTTCCGGGGTTTTCAGATTTATGAATTCCACTTCCAACGATTATTCCGTCAGAACCCGCTAAGACAGCTTCTCGAGGATCACCATATCGTTGCCCTAGTTCCGCATCCCCAGTTACAAGATTGACTCCAGGAGTCCAAATCATTTTTTCATCTCCAACTAGTTTCCTTAGGTCAGACAATTCATTAGGCCTGCTACCATTACCAATGAATCCGAAGCAAACAGGGTGTTCCTTTCCTGCAGATACCACTGCTTCAGTGTAACCAGGCGTTTCTAGTAAATTACCAGAAGACGACATCTGTGCAAGAAGAAGAACCCCTCCATGCCGACCAACTTGCCCCCAAGCTTCTTGCATTCCATCTAAAACAGAAGGGCCAGAAATTAAGTGAGCAGTCATCAAGTCACACCATGATCGAGAATCATAGATTCCGGCCATTTGATCTCTAGCGATTTTTCCAATATCACCATGTTTCCTATCTTCAAATATTAACATACCACAATCCTTTGCTTTGCATACAAATTCTGACCATGATTCAGGTGACCAATCGTCAACAAGGTCAACATGGGTCTTTAGAGCAACGACACTATCACTAACTTCTTCGATTAATGAATTGAGACCCGCCATCGTTCTTCTATCTGCAGCTAGGATTACCATAGACTTCTTCTCAACAACTGCTTCCATCCATTGCCTCGCCAATGGGTTCGAAGCCGTATTCCAACGAATACCCCACACTTCACTGGGCTGCATCGAAACTTCGGCGTTGAGGGCACCCCTCAATGTTTCCTCAAACCCATTCATTATCTAACATAGGTGGAACACTATCTACGATCGATTCCTTTGGGTTCCTGAAAACCATCTTCAATTCTCTTTTTGCAGGGGTTGCATCGAAAGTGCAGTGGGTTCTCAAATGAGTACGAGCCCACTTCACAGATATCTTTGGATGGAATAATGCAGCGATAAGACAAATCCAGTAGGGCAAAACTCCCTTTGGCCATTTTCTTCCAGGATAAGAGTCCCTGAGGATATCTGAAACCTCTACCATCCACATATCACCACCTATACACAAATATCTCCCTAAATTCTCACCTTCATTCAAAGCCCTAACATGAGCTTCAGCAACATCCCGCACATCTACAATATTGATATGCACTGGCAGCGATTTTGGCATAGTTCTCTTCACAAGAGCTTCGATGTAGGAGAGACTTCCAGAAAGATGACGCTTAGATAACGGGGGCCCGAATACAACACAAGGGTGGATCGTTACCAACCTTATTTCATCACCCTTTCTTTTCTTGTGCCATTCCCTTACTAGCTTCTCTGCCGAAGCTTTGGCCAACCCATACGCGTTATTTTCTAATGTAGCGTCATCTGCCCATGTTTTTGATGTGAAAACCTCGCCATTCACATAAGAAGTGGGTCTTATTGCAGCAGTCGATGATGTGTGAACTAACCTCTCAACTGTGCCAGCTTTGTCAATAGCTTCACAGATGTTCTTCGTTCCAACCACAGAGGGGTCTACAACATCTTTCTGTTTGTCCATCTTTCCAACATACAATGAAGCCGCTGCATGGATAACATCTGTACAATCAGAAACGGCTACATTTACTTGTTCCACATTGAAAAGATCCATTTCAACAAGATCTAAAGAGCCCCCCTTAGAGATTGGTAAAGCTAACAGATGTTCCACACGCGAAGGGTCATTTTTATCGCGAACCGCAGCTCTAACATTCATCCCCTTAGACAGCAAGTTAGCTACGATGTGGCTACCAATGTAACCACTTGCCCCAGTTACTAAGACAACGCCAACCATTAGAGCAAACCCTCAGAGAACTCATCGAATATCCTTGCCGCTTCCATATCTTCTGGATCAAGATCTAGTGCAGTTCTAGCTGCTTCAAAAGCAGCCATTTTGTTTCCTAGTTTTTCATGTACTTTTGCTAACCAACCCCATGCCATCCCCCGCCCCTCATAACGCGGCGCTTCGGTTGCAGCCCTTAACCAAGGAACGGATTCACGAACCAATCCATCATTGAACAACAAAGTAGCGACACCAGTCCATGATTGGCCATATGATGGATCAGTTTCAATCGCCTTTCGATACCAAGCCAGGCCTGAATTAACATCACCAGCCCTAGCTACTGCTTCTGCTAGATGTGCAGCAGACTCTGCCGAAGGATTCAACAGAAAAGATTCAGAATGGTGATCAGCAGATAGACCCAATACGCCTAATCTCTGTAATACATGACCCATTCTGAATAAATCCCTTGCTAAAATATCAACAGGCTCTCCCTCATTAGTACTGAAAGTAGGGCTTTCAAACCATATTTCATCAATCATATGGATTACATTAGTTGGCCCAAATCGATCTCTAGCAGGCTCTTCATTAGCCATTTCCCAAGATGCAGACAAATCATATGGTTCATTTTTGATGATGAAACCATCCTCTGGTTGGAAACCATCCCCTTGCATAATTTCCCATGCTCTTTTTTCGATTGGATCAGTAGCCCAACATGTAATCCATTGTGATTCCACATCTCTTCTTCCAACTTTAGTAACTAACTGGATGACGGGAGTTTCAACCCAACCAACCGGCATTACTGCGATGCCCCCATCAACCAATGATAGGAGTAATTCACTAGGTAAACTTGGAACCGATGCCGTGAGTAGAACCTTGTTCCACTCTCGTCCATCTCCATCACAGATTATTGCCAATTCTTCAAGACCACCGAATGATACAGAACAACATCTCTCTTCGGCTAAAGCCATCCAACCCCCCTCTTTCCAATCGATTTCAAGAGCACACATTCTTGCTGGATCCGGTTCAATTACCATTATTTGAGAGGCACCTAATCTTACGATAATTTCCGTCCACCAATTACCACGCGGACAAACAAGGAGGACGCGATCATTTTTTCGAATCTGTAGAAGTTGTAGTACCTGAACAGTCTCATAATGAGAAGGTAGTAAAGGCGCCCTGGCTGAGATATCATGCCAAAAGGGAATCTTCAACGCAGACCCCTCTAGTGAAGGAAAACCGTCAGGAAGAGTAAGCGCATGTGGTGTTCTAGGTGCAGCTAGCAACGCCTCTTGCAACCGCGCATCAGATAGGACACCCATGGCACCTAAGCGCAAACTTTTCTCGACATTATCGGGGATTCTAGGATAAACATCGACTTCCGGAAGAGCAGACAGGTCACAATCAGTCGAACCGACGCCCCAAGCCGAACCCATTAGGTCGCTTATGGTCAACGTACCGTCTTTCAACCAATCCCCTAAGTCATGCGCTAGACATCGTTTGCTGAAGTCTAACGTAGTAGCCAATTCACAGAGTCCACAATAACATCAGGTTTCTGCGGTGCACCAACCAAATCATCACGAGTAGCCTCACCAGATAGAACTAGGACACTGACAACCCCTGCCCGTTCCGCCATTTCCATATCCGTATAGAGGCGATCTCCTACCATAGCACACTGATATGGTTCGACCCCAATTTCTCGAGCTTTGTTGAGAATCATGTCCGGGTTTGGCTTTCCACAAATATGACTTGGAGCAACACCACATGTTGATTCAAACAGAGCCAGATATGCACCCACATCGGGCAACCCACCATTAGGAGACGGACACACAATATCAGGATGTGAAGCTACCATAGGCACCCCATTATGTAAGTGAACGGAAGCCTTAGACAATTTTTCGTAGTTTATTTCTGTATCATATCCTAAAACTACGAACTCAGGGAACTCACTTTTCGTTTCAACCCCACTCATTTCAAGCATATCAGCCATACCAGCAGTACCTACAAGGTAAGTTTCAGTGACATTTTTAGAATCCAACCAAGCAATTAGATCATGTGTTGAAAGGAGAACCTCTTCGGAAGTAGCCGGTATACCTAACGAGCTTAATTTAGACACATATTCTTCAGTTGATTTACTTGAGTTGTTAGATAGGAAAAAACGCTTAACCCCCTGTTCATCACATCTCTTCAAGAAATCCATAGCACCTTCTATCATATCATTCCCCAAGTATATGGTTCCATCTAAGTCAAGAAAGACAGCTTTGATGCCGTCTAGTGAAGAATCCATTAAATCACCTCAAAA
>CAXFCF010000074.1:0-5794 GCA_964000875.1 uncultured Candidatus Poseidoniales archaeon | reverse complement strand
AGACATGGTCGACGAATCTGAGGTTCTTACCCCTGCAGATCCGTTCTATCACATACCCAAGAATAACTTCACGATACCTTTCGTGTGCGGTTGCACTAACTTGGGTGAAGCAGTTCGTAGAATTCACGAGGGTGCTGCGATGATTCGCACCAAGGGTGAGGCAGGAACGGGCAATGTTGTCAGTGCTGTCCAACACGCTCGATTGGTTGCAGATGAGATTGAATGGTTGAAGCGATGTGATGAGGAAGATTACGACTTTGCGGTAGAGCAGATTCTTGATGGATTCTGTAGGTTAGAGGAAATGTCTGGATTGGCGATTGAGCTACAGGAGACTCCGTTCGGTACCATACAAGAGTGCGAGGAAGGAATTAGACAGATTCTCTCTGAGGTCACAGAGATGAGTAGACTTCCTGTAGTCACATTCAGTGCAGGAGGAATAGCCACGCCGGCTGATGCCGCTTTAATGATGAACACTGGGATGGATGGTATATTCGTCGGTTCAGGGATATTCAAGTCTGAGGATCCTATTACCACTGCTGACGCGATAGTTTTGGCAACTCATCATTTCCGTGACCCGAACAAGGTCGCCGAGGCTTCGAGGATGATGGCAGCGCCGATGCCAGGATTGGAAATCGAGACTCTCGAAGTCCGGATGGAAGAGCGCGGGCACTGAAGGAAATCAGTCGTCAGCTAGTACGGGCGAGTCGCCCATGGCAATCGGTAGTTCGATTGCTTCAACCTCGTTACGCTCAATCCATGCCTCTTCTTCGTCAGGGACATCAGTGTCTGCGAATATTGCTTCAATAGGGCATTCTGGGATACACGCCCCACAGTCGATACATTCGTCAGCGTCAATCACCAGGTAGGTGTCAGCCTCTCGGAATGCTTCCACTGGGCATACAGCCACGCATTCTTGGTACTTCTTGTCGACACAGGGTGAGGTTACGACGTGCGTCATGTGGTTTCTCTCCTAGTGATGATGTACGCGAGGACAGCCCGCTATGAAGTTACGCCTGCCATACATCGATTCTAAGGCGGTTCTGGCAAATCATTCCTCACCGCTCTCTCAATCGCTTGTTCAATCAATGTGGACGCTACTTCAATGGAGTCTTCACCAGGATATGCCTCGAGTTTCACCTTTCCTTTGATAGACGCTTGCTCTGTAGTCGGTTCGACCAATTCAATCTCGCCGGACGCCAAGGAGTTCAGTGAGAGCCTCAAGTGGAGACAATTATCATCATCAACTCTACCATCAAGTGAATCTCCTAATTTTGAGAGTACATCTACGCCCAGTCGGGCAAAAGCCAGGCGAGCCTCGCTCTTCTTCTGTAGAAGTGCTCTGATGAGGTACAAGTTGGATCCATGGTAGGAATCCATACGCTCGACATCGATACACTCTTCGCTTCCCGTTAGCCAAACCAAACTTTCGCAGACGAGATCGACATCGGTCACTCCCCCGGCATGGGCTACCCACTCGACCCAATGAACCGGCATCCCCATGGGCACTCCTCGTGGTGTTCGATTCATGACGCTGACGGAGTTTAGTGACTAATTTCTTCACCTACGGTGAATAGGGGCGTTCAAATAGTCGGGGTAGGTCGGCGGGACGCAAACGGGGTAGCCCCCGATAGACCTCAGGTGTTTTCAGATGGCCGGAAAGGGAGCGAAAGCAAGAGCAACAGCAAGAAAGCAGAGGGACAAGTGGAAGGCAAAGAGATGGTACACCATCCGTGCACCAAGGCAACCATGGCACTTCAAGGTCATCGGTGAAACCCTTGGCGAGACTCCAGAGCACCTAACCGGGAGAATCTACGAAATCACTCAGAACGAGGTCGACGGCGACTTTTCGAAGATGCATGTAAAGCTACGGTTCCGAGTTCATGAGACCCGTGGTGAGGATGCATTGACTGAGTTTGTGGGTCACTCGCTGCAGAATGACTTCGTGCGCCGACAAGTACGAAGGTACCGTGGTAAGATTGACGATGTTGTAGATTGCGTGACTGATGATGGATACTATGTTCGATTGAAACCGATGTTGGTTACATCCGGCAGGGTGAAGAGTTCCCAGAAGACTGAGATTCGTAAGATTGCCAAGGATATTATTCTCCAGAACGCAGCCAAGTCGACTTGGCTAGACCTACAGAATTCGATACTTAACGGAAGCTTGGAGACTCTGATTGCTGATGCTGTGAAGGTTATTCAGCCTGCACGCAGCGTGGTATTCAGGAAATCTCAGTTGCTCCAATCAGGTGTTGTCGTGGAAGATGGTCCGACTCTGGAAGAAGTTTACGAGGACGAGAAAAGGGCAGCTGCTGAGCGTGAAGCAAAGAAGGCTGCAGCACTAGCTGCTGCCGAAGAGGACGAAGATGATGATTCCGGAGACGAAGCGGAGGAAGCTACTGAGGAGGAATCACCTGTTGAGGATGAGGATAATCAAGAGGCTGCAGAAGAACCAGCTACCGATGATTCTGAAGATCTTTCATCTCTGACAGTAGCCGAGCTCAAGGAGCGCTTGAAGGCTGCTGGGAAGCCAGTATCGGGGAAGAAGGCAGAACTTATTGCCCGACTCAGCGAGTGAGGTGGTTAGATTGCTACGTATCGCCGTCCTAGGCGGTACCGGAATGAATTTGTTGATGCAGGAGTCCGATTTTGGATCATCCGGGTATTACCTATACGGCGTTGATGATCTCACGATAGAGACCGATTGGGGCGATGTCCCTTGTTCAGTCATGCTCATCAATCGCAATGATGTAGATGCGAGGATATTCTTCATTCACAGGCACCACGGAGAGAATGTAACGCCTCCACATAACATCGAATACCGTGCTAATGTCAGTGCTGCGAGAGCTTGTAAGCCCGATTTAATCGTGAGTATACAGTCAGTTGGCTCAATGTGTGAGCAGTTTCCTCCGGGGGTTGTTGGCCTTGCGGAGCACACACTAGACTTCACTGGCAAACCGGTCACCTTCAGCGAACATGATGCGGTACACACCGATATGTCGGAACACTACCCCGAATCCGTTAGATCGATTGTTCGTCCACTATTGGAGCGCCAAGGTGAATCGATGCAACTTGACCATGTTGTCGCTCAGATTGTGGGTCCACAGTTTGAGACTCCTGCCGAGATTAAGGCGCTGGCCATACTAGGTGCGACAACAACCAATATGACGATTGCATCTGAGGCGAAACTGGTGGCGGAGACTGGTATCGATCACCTCGGTTTGATTGCTTCCTCAAATTGGGCAGCAGGATTCATGGGTGCTGGAGAGATAGACCACACAGCAGTGGAGTCAGAAGCGGACAAGATGCGCTCAGTGGTTTGGCAGTGTTTGACCGAACTTCTCGCACACGAATGACTAACCACCCCATGTAAAAGCCCAACCGCATGACACAGAGACCTCGTGCGGTAGAGGAATGGATGGCTCACCCTGCACAGAATGGAATGCAGGACTCGGGTTCACCAGATGGCTCATGGGAGACTATGATGTGCAGAGTCGCGAAGTTCCACGATAAGCACGACTTCGCGCACCCAGATAACAACGGACACGATATGGGTTACAGACTCGCTTTGATGATTGAGGAGTTAGGTGAACTCTCAGCTGCGATAACCAAGAGGAAGCCGGACGAGGAGGCAGCTGAGGAATTGGCTGATGTTTTCATTTTGACTTTGGGCAACGCGCTGGCCATGGAGGTCGACCTTGAAGCGGTGTTTCACAAGAAGATGGATCGAATCATGAAGAGAGAGGCGAGGCGTGGAAACCTTGGCATCCGAGTAACGGAATATACAGGTTCCTAGTCAGTTCGGATATAGGTCTCGAATGACATAGCGAACTGGTTTCGCTCGTCAACATCATGAGATTCCTTGGTGACGAGTTTCCAGTTATCCCAATTGATGTAAGGAAACCAGGTGTCACCTCCATCGACCTTCGCTTCGACTTTTGTGACCACCAATCTCTCGCAAATACCAAGCATGGTTGCATAGATTGCTCCACCACCTATCACCCATGCCCAACCGTCAGCGCCTGCCTCGATGGATGCTAGGTCTACGGCACCATCGATTGAGTTGACTACCTCTACCCCGGGTGCATACCAACCAGTGTCTCGAGTGAGCACTATGTTCATCCTTCCCGGAAGAGATCTGCCGATGGCTTCGTAGGTTTTGCGACCCATGATGATTGGGCACCCCATGGTTGTCCGCTTGAAGTGAGCTAGGTCGTCAGGTAAGTGCCAAGGCATGACTCCGTCCCTACCAATTACTCCATCTTCGTCCATTGCGACAATCATTCCAAGTTTCATTCGTCATGCCTCCTCGACTCATACAGATATTGGTGCTGCTATATGTGGATGGTGTACATAATCCTCAATCTTGATATCGTTGTAGGTGAAGTCATCAATGTCCTTGCAATCAGGGTTCAACCAAAGTTGAGGGCTCTCGAGCGGGGTTCTCATGACCTGTTCCCTTGCTTGTTCAAGGTGGTTCATGTAAAGGTGGGCGTCGCCTATAGTGTGCACGAAATCACCAGGCTTCAGTCCACAGACTTGCGCCATCATGCATGTCAAAAGACTGTATGATGAAATGTTGAATGGGACTCCAAGGAACACATCGGCACTTCTCTGGTAGAGTTGACAGGAGAGTTCACCGTTTGAGACATAGAATTGGAAGAATGCGTGACAAGGCATAAGCGCCATCTCTTCCAACTCACCTACATTCCATGCGTTGACGATTATTCGACGGCTTGTGGGGTTGCTCTTGATTTGCTCAACAGCATTCTGTATCTGGTCGATAACCCTCCCATCCTTACTCTCCCAGGCTCGCCACTGCTTGCCATAGACGGGTCCCAGGTTTCCGTTATCGTCAGCCCATTCGTTCCATATTCTCACCTTGTTCTCTTGGAGGTAAGAGATGTTGGTTTCACCAGAGACAAACCAGAGAAGTTCGTGTATTATGCTAGGCCAATGGACCTTCTTTGTGGTAATCGCTGGGAACCCCCTTCTGAGGTCGAATCTCATTTGATGTCCGAACACTGATAGGGTGCCTGTGCCAGTTCTATCGTCTCTCTCGACACCCTCGCTGAGGATGGCCTTCAGAAGGTGGAGATACTGATCCATGCAGACGCCGAACTTCGCGGTGTAACATGCGACCTAAGAACAAATCCCTCTAAGAGGGAGCGTTTGCGTTTTCAAGGCGCTCCGAGTGCTGCTATTGTCGAGATACATTGGTTGGTGAACTTACGGTATAGTCTGCGTAACTCCAACTTGCGTTCCTCCTCATCCATTTTGCAGAACTTCCGTAGTGTTTTGCTGTTGAAATCCCCCCCTTCTGGGTGCTGTATCCATTGATTCCAGGTAATCTGGCTAGAGAAAGTGAGTCGTGTCTTCTTCCATGTTCGTGGTAGGAATGGTTCCCCTGGGGCAAGAATTCCTCTTGCTCCATCTATTCCGCAGAAAACGAGAGGTACATCGGGGAAAGCGGCGGCTATACGTGCTATTCCGGTTTTTCCTCTGGCTAAGAAAGGGGGTTCGGAATTTCTCGAACGCGTCCCCTCTGGGAATATTCCTAATGCCCTCCCATCTTGTAGAATATCGGCTGCTCTAGCAATCGCATCATCGCCTCCCTTCTCGCGGTCGGTTTCAATTTGACCTGTGACATTCATCAATTGCCGCCACCCTGCCTTCTGGAAGTGCTCCTGCTTAGCTAGGTAGTAGAGACGCCTGCGAGAGGAGAAGATTGCTAGGACTGGATCTACATGTGACAGGTGGTTAGCAGCGAGAATCATGGGCCCACCTTTGGGTA
>CAXFCF010000073.1:0-5811 GCA_964000875.1 uncultured Candidatus Poseidoniales archaeon | reverse complement strand
TGTGCGTTTGACTAAGCCGGGAGGGGCTGGCAACTGGACTTCGCCTGCATTTGGGCATGGCGCCCAGAGTCCTAACTTCCGCTCCTTACCAGGTAGTTATGGTAGCATTAGTATCGACGCTGATGCACCCGCTGATGCGGTATCTTGGTCGGTGATTGATGGTTCGACCGGCGATTTGATTGATGGTTTCGTCGACCGCGAAGAGCGCTGGGCTGACTTGGGTGGTATTGATTGGGTTCGCCACACCT
Organism: uncultured Candidatus Poseidoniales archaeon; assembly: GCA_964000875.1. Lineage (GTDB taxonomy): Archaea > Thermoplasmatota > Poseidoniia > Poseidoniales > Thalassarchaeaceae > MGIIb-Q1. The sequence goes on along the minus strand of CAXFCF010000073.1, from coordinate 5,563 downwards.
CGATTAAGTTACGAGTAAGCATCGAGGCGGTCGGCACAGGTTCACAATCGAAGGTAAACGGCATCCATATCCAAGGGAAACTTGTCGAGTCGTTCGATGATGATCCCTCTAATTGGGACTTGATATCATCCTCATGGGATGGCGACAGCATTGTTGGAACAGGGATAGCAACCTCGCCTGAGATGGTTTCCAGAAGTCCCATCACAATGGTGACTACAGCCTTGGACGTCACTGGTAGTGGCGAATTGCAGATGTCTGTTGACGGTGAACAGTTCCAGCCTATCACGAGCAATGGAACCATCCCGATAGACGGCATGGCTCACTCAATTCAATTCCGATATGACGGCACGGGCAATTCATTTGACCTGCGCACATTCGATGCACATATTCACAGCGCAGGTCTGCCAAGGGGTGCTAAAATTGACATTGGTTTGGACGGTAGGAGCGAGTGGTCTCTACTGAACCAATCCATAGGGAATTGGGGTTGTCAAGATGTGTTCAGCACGGGTAACCTATCCGAGACTCACGCATTCCCCGGTCAGAAGACGATGTACCTTTGGATACCTAGGGACAGTGATGGCCGTCTGATTCTCGAAGTAATGTCAAACGAAACCTCTCCTGTGTCCGATCTGATGGTCGATCTCAACATAGGGGGGACTCTGGTATCATCTTGGAATGTAGGGGATCCAGAGGGTGCTGTAACCCTCTCAGTTGACGAAATAGACCGACCCAACCTGCGTGGCGAGTTGGCTACCAGTACAGCAATATGGTCGGATGGTGGTGTCGAATATGTCCAAGCAGAGTTGACTATCGACGCTTCGGGAGGGCAGGCCACCTTTGGGGGGTTGTCGATTCCACACAGTCCGGTAGCACAACTCGACTACCAAGCTGATTCCAGTATGGTCATGGCTCTCAATGATATGGTAGCCAGCGTCGCTCCATTAAACGGAGTAAGAAGCGTCTCACTACCTCTCGGTTGGGAGTACCCGGCCGCCATGCAGGTAAAACTAACAGGACTTGTTACTGATATCTCGCCAACCTTGGTATTGGAGTCGGCTTCTAACTTGACTAGCACGCTGACGCCATCTGATCATATCTACGAGTTCCAACACAATGTGTCCTTTGCTTCAGGAGCTCTATCCGCACTACGCTACGACTTGGTTGGAGTTCACCATTCTGTTTCACAATTAGTGTCCTTCGACCAGAGCGGTTCGGTTAACTCTGCACTTTCTGGAGATGTTGGTGTAGTTGAGGTTCCAAGTCAGTTCGACATAGGACAGTACAACATGACCGCTGGGGCGGAGGGAGTCTGCTGCGAACTTCACCCAAACCTGCAATTCAAGATTTCATCATTCTGGGAGGACGAGGATCAGGTCAAGCTAATGGTTAGAGCCACCATGGCTGATGGTCTGATTTCTCTTCCTTGGGTACACACCTTTGGTGTTGGACCTGTACAGGGCGTGGAGAACGATTGGGAGATATCATCCTGGTCAGTCACTAACGAGAAGGGAATAGTAGTTCCAGAGGAGTCTTCCTACCTCAAGGCAGGCTCCAATGTCCAAGTATCCGTCGATTTTGGGTTCGAGGGTATGGACGACAAGTGGAATCCTAGGGATGGCACAATCGAAGTAGGCCTCCTGCTCGATGGTACTATGCAGGCACAGTCCACCTCCATACAGGATGGGCAGATGGACTTCATGTTCACCGTTCCACAGGTAATCGGAGAAGTAGAGATATCCCTAGAAGCATCGCCTAAGGCGGGCGGTAGCGAGGTCACTTCAATCTCCCTAAACCGCACCTTTGAGATTGACCCGGTGCCACCTTCAGTTCTCTCTCAAACGATGCAGAGACACGACAACCTAGAGCCATCGATGACTCAGACCTTGGGCTTTGAGATTGCTGACTCACCAGTTTTGCCGACAGATGTGACGCTCATGCTCTGGAGGCAGTGGCAGGACGATTTCGATCAAGACGGTGAGATGGATGATGATGAGTTTGAAGGAGTAGAGATGCAGCTTCCAGAGAATCTGAGTGCAACTACGGGCAACTACACCTTCGTTTTCGACGACACCTATGGTATCGAAGGCCAACGCGTTGCGGGTTACATCGTAGGATCGGATCCAGCGGGCAACACACTTGCATATGGCGGTGACCACACCGAACAAGGTCTTCTCTTCACCTACCAACTGAAGGTCGATGAGGCTCCATCAATTGACAAGTCACAAGCAAGTTGGGGTGGCGGCGAGCGTTCTTGGCTTCATCCGGCAACCACATATTCGCTGTTGATACCTTTCTCTGAATCTAACGGGTACGCTGATGTTTCATCGGTTGAACTCTCTCTAGCTACAGGCCTTGATGACCCTGTCACTATGTCTTGGGATTCTGAGACATCGTCTTGCAGTAGCACGAGTGAATGGTTACTTGCTAGTGGCTGTGAAGTTGTTTCTCAATCAGACGAACTAGACGCATTCACAAGCTCTCTCGCTCTGCAAGCGAACTTTTCTCTCGACTGGGGATTCCCAGTTGGAGGTGATGTTCTATCGCCATCTCTTGAAGTCGTAGACAGAGCGGGTCAGGGAGATTGGGTGTCCTTACCCGAACTTGGCTGGCGCTTCTCGACCGACATTGAAATTCCAGCATATTCGCTTTCCCTGTCTGCCGAGGAAGGCGGAGCCACAGCTGAACACGCTTGGGTAGCACCATCAAGTGAGGTCACTTTGAGTGGAACTCTTCAGTTCGCCCAAACTGGCGATGTGCCCGATACATCATTGGAGGTACGCGTCACACTAGGTGGTTCAGGTCACACGGTAGATTCCGATAATGGAACTTGGAGTGCTACCTTGGACGCACCTCGTTCAGCCACCGAAGATTTGGAACTGACCTATTCTTTGCACGATTTACCTTTGCACGCTCGTGATGTGACTGATGCACGCTCTCTCGCTGTGACTATCGACTCAGCACCACCAATGCCTACCGAATTGGTTAGTCCTTCAATTGAATCAGAGATTCCAATTGACACCCTTGCAGGCGTTACAATCGAGTTGAAGATTAAGGAAGAGGTCAGGCTAGATACCGATTCACTCTATCTTTCTTGGAGAGTTGTGGAGGGTACTCGTGTCAACAGCCCTACACTCTACGAAGGTAACACTTCGCTGACACTTCCTGCCTACAACCCATCTGGTGATGCGATTCCAGTTAGAGCTGTGGTGGATCTTGCAACAGGTGTTCCCGCCGCATTGTTGAACTCCGACTTGACCCTTCATGCTTGGGTCATAGGACAGGACATGGTTGGGAATCAGATGGTATCTGATGTGACCTATAACTCACCAGAAGCGCCTTTCGGTTCATGGCTACTGCAGAAGCGTATGCCTGACATGCTGATTACTCAGCAGGATCTGAACTACTCGTCTTACGCGCCGCTTGAGTTGGGAGGCATGATCGAAGTGACGGTAACAGTACACAACCTTGGCAATGTGTACGGAGTTGCGGAGGTATATGTCGAAGAGGTCTCCTCCGACATGTCAATCACTCAGGTCACCACCTCTGCGGCAACCATTGGAGTCGACCCGGGCAAGTCTTCCGACCTGGTAATCGAATGGAGCCCTTCACAGGCAGGGTACCAGAAGGTGCAGGTGCGCTTCAATGGCGATGTAGTTGCGGTGGGAGAAGAAATTTCGATCCACGAACCGGTGGGTGATGACATAATGTCGCAACTGGAACAGAAGGGATTCACGATTGAGTTGCTTGGGTTGCTAGGACTTCTCCTTGTCATGTTGTTGTGTGTTGTTCTGATTTCGTCCCGAGTCAGTCGTGTCGATGAAAGCGATTGGGAGGAATCCCTTGATTCAGCAGAAGAGGTAGAACAGGAAGCACCGTCACCTCATCAGGGCATGACTCCTGAACAGTTCGCGGCTTGGCAACAGTGGGCGGCCTGGCAACAGTACGGTCAACAGCAGCAATCGCAGTACCAAGGCTGGGAATCGTACCAGAAAAAGAACTAGTGAGAACACTCAGTTCTGAGGTCGGCGAGACTTCTTGGCCCATCCATACTTGCGGATACGTGCGGTGACACCGTATCCACATGAAGCGCACTGGCGCTTCTGCTTGTGGTAGGAGTGCCTTCCACAGCGGCGGCATCGGATGTGGGTGCTCTTCTGGCGCTTGCCCATGCTTGGGGTACCCTTGCTCATCACATCCACCTCCACTTGGTAGCAGGGCGGCGACTGGCCCACCCATTATGAGGCTTGCTCATTCCTCGTCATCCTCGAACGAAGTGGCCTCCAGTGCTAGAAGGGGGTCAGGTTCACTTTCTCTTCCCGTAGTAAGGGTGAGCAGGAGTCCAAAGGTGAACAGGAACGAAATAACCGTTGCAAGGTCTGCAATCAACACTCTAAGGGTTGTTTGGGAGAATTGTGACCAGACATCGGGGTCAACGCCGGGAGCTTGGAGTCCGGTATCGATGAGGCTACCGAATAGGAAAGCACCAGCTACGCATGCGAGTAGGGTTCCGAGAGCTTGCTCAATCATGCGTGCCTGCCCGTGTGACATCGTTAGGGTGACTAGGAACAGGGCTCCGCTAACAATTGTGAAAGATACTACTGCAGAGAGTATGAATCGAGTGAAAATACCGACCTCGTCAACTTCTCCTCGCACCTCAAGATGCAGATTTGCCACGAAGATGAGTATCACTAGGGCAACTACGACAAGAGATAGGAGTCTCCAGTCACGTGCAGCATCCCCCTCTCTCATCACTTCTCATCACCCCCTAGGTTGGATGCAATCACTTCAGTGACTCTCATCTTCTCCTCGCCATCTAGAAGTTCAACTTCTGCAGGAACACCGGTTTTCTTCTCCGCTTGCCATACCAAGCATACGAACAGTGCGAGTGCAAGGCCACCACCCAAGAGCATCCCTCCTAGATCGCCTAGTGCACCCCATGATGCTGAACGCCAGAATACAGGGTCGTCGGTGGGTGTTCCTTGCGCCAAGAGATAGATCAGGCCGCAGAAGGAAGCGACGCTGATAGTTGCGAGCAACATTGCTTCCTTCCTTCGTTCATTCCCCATAACCATGGTGAACGCGGCACCAAACCCGCTGGATACTACCAAGGTGGTCAGTAGGCTAGCCACAAAATGGAGCCACCAAGGATTCTGCAAGCCACCAATTACAGGTCTACCACCGTATACCTCCCATAGCAGGAGTCCAATTCCAGTTATCACCAGAAAGAATCCGAGGGGGCGAGTTGCTTTAGGATATGATCGCACGGGTATCGGCCCTGAGAACAACGCCACCCAGAGCCCTATTGCGACCATAAATGCTGGCAGGGCTATGGTAAGCAACAAGTGGATGAACCAACCCTCTATAGATTGGCTGTAGTCAAATGGGTGGATTAGTAGTGCAGCTAGTATGAGTATGACTCCTAACTTCCCAGAGAGTTGCTTTGGCTTCTCAAAAGCCATCATTAGGCCTAGCGCTAAAGGCATTACAGCCAGTGGCCCCCAGAACCAAATCAGCAATTCCTGGGGTACCATGCTGACCACTGAGGCATGCGAGCCTAAGAAGA
>CAXFCF010000072.1:0-5826 GCA_964000875.1 uncultured Candidatus Poseidoniales archaeon | reverse complement strand
CCAAGACTTGCTACGATTGCGCCCCGAGCCTCTTCCATGGTGGAAAGGCGCTCCTCCCACTCCGAGTCCAATGGTCCAACGCTGAATATCCTAGTGCAGTCCGAGACATATCCTCGATGCGTGTGGACGATGTCGACTAGAACAGGCTCTCCTCTTTTGATTCGGTGGAATCCAGCTCCCAGTCCAGCCATAGGGTGAGGTCCAGTACCACCTACGGCGGAATCAAAGTAGGTCGGTACGGATCCCGATGAACCTGCGGCGATGACCACTCGGTCGCAGTTCATCGGCCACTTTCGCATCATCACATTACCACCGAATCCAGCCGCACGGCTTACTGACTCAGCGGCTGCGGCGAGCTCTATTTCTGAGACTCCTTCACCTCCTTCGTCGTAGATTGCTTCGAACATCCATCGATTCACTTCTCCACTGGCGAGCATTTGTTCAATCTCCCAATCGGACTTCGTCTCACGTAGTTCCCACACAAGACCGGTGCAGTCTGAACCCTTACCCACCTTTGAGCGCAAGAACTCACCTTGGGAGTGAGGCATCCTACCGAGTTGCATGGCGACCTCACCCATCACACCTCGTTCTTCGAGAGTTTCACGCAGTGCGTTCGCACGCGGGTGTGCGAGAACTGGAAGTGGGGCATCACTCTCACCAGTTTCCCAAAGCGCTCTATCGACGCTTTGACGAACGAAGTAGGCGGATTCGGTTGTTGACTCCTCACCACCAATTAGCACCGCTCCGGCTTGCCTACTTCCAGTCAACCAGTACATGTCTACAGGGTCGTGGATTAGGGCGGATTCGATGCCAGCCTCAGTCAACTTCGCAGCTAACCTTGCTTGCCTTTCGTTAGTCTCCGAAGTGGGTACACGCCAGTCGTCACCATCTGGCCCTTCGATAGAGGAGACATCCCACTCCATGTGATGCGCTCTGCAGGTCTGGGAGATAGCGCTTGCTCATGACTCGCTGGCCAATCGCTCTTCGGCGAGTTTGCAGTAGTCTTCATCAAGATCGAACAGAACATAGCGTCGTCCACCTCTCTTGGCTGCTACGCCAGTCGATCCTGAACCACCGAATGGGTCGAGAACAACATCGCCTGCATAGGTGTATAGTTGGATGCAACGATGAGGTAATTCAACGGGGAACGGAGCGGGATGTCCCACTCTCTTGGCACTCTCGGTAGGGAATGACCAGATTGACTTGGTCCACTCGATGAAATCCTCCTTGCCAATGGTATCGACTCTTCCATCTTCCTTCTCTTGGCGCGATCTGTGGAGTTTGTACTTCCCCTTGGAGAAAATGAGGATGTACTCGTGCACATCTCTCAGGCATGGGTTTGAAGCGGACTTCCATGAACCCCAAGCACATGATACTCCAGCAGTGGCAGACTTGTTCCAAATCACCTCTCCACGTGGCATGAAGCCGATGTCAATCATAATCTGGTTGATGAAAGAGGCGAGGGGGATGTACGGTTTCCTACCAAGGTTAGCGACATTGATGCACGCCCTTCCTCCAGGTGCGAGAACTCGATAGCACTCCTCAAAGACACCGCGTAAGAGATCGAGATACTCTTTCAGTTCGAGATCCTCGTCATACGACTTGCTGGCGTTGTAGGGTGGCGATGTCACCATCAGGTGAACAGAGTTGTCTGGTATACTCGACATGTCTCTGGCATCGCCGTTGATGACTTGGTTGGTGATGCCCTTCGGTAGTTCCTGTTGATCTCCCACATCGCTTTCACGAGGTAGCCCACGATACATCGCCGAGTCGTAGAACATCGAGGCATCATGACTCTCACGAGTTGATACACCGAACTTTGAGGTACGGGTTCCCCTGCTGGTTCGGCGTGACTGTGGGACTGCTCGCGCGTCACGCGCGACATGTCCAGCATTCGCTCCTTCGCGCCCATCCATCGGCATCCCAGCCCCAGTACGCGCGAGGTTCGCTGTCCCCTTATGTAGAGTTCGCTAAACGTTGCGCGCGGAGCCTATGCGACCTTTGTACCCCCCTTTTTTTCGACCGCTTTGATAAAATGGGGGCTTCAAGTCGGCCAATTCGATGGGGTCGTTCCTCGTCTTGGACGATGCCAACCTTTCCGGCAAGACTGTCCTTGTTCGAGTCGATGTAAATTCTCCTCTGAATCCGGCGACACATGAGTTCCTCGACGACTCCCGCTTGCGTGCTATCATGCCGACATTGCGCCGCCTTGCCGACTCTAAGGTGGTCATCCTAGCACACCAAAGCCGACCGGGCAAGTCTGACTTCACCTCGATGGAGCGCCACGCTGAACTTCTTTCGGTTCTGCTCGGCCGTTCTATCACCTTCGTCCCCGATGTATGTGGTGATGTCGCTCTGTCAGCGATACGCGACATGAAGGCAGGTGAGATGCTGTTCCTCGACAATGTAAGGGGCTGTGAGGAGGAAATAGGGAGTAAGAAGGCGAGCCTCGACGAGTTGGCCGAGACCGAGATGGTGCGACGGCTCTCATCTGTCGCCGATGCCTTCGTCTGTGACGCGTTCGCTTGCGCTCATCGCAATTCACCGACAATATCGGGTTTTGGACTGACCTTGCCATCGTATGCAGGCGTGCTTATGCAAAAGGAGTTGGAGGCACTGGGAGCGGCTACTAACGATCCACCTCGACCCTATGTAGTCATTCTAGGCGGCGTCAAGTGCGATGACTCATTAGAGATCGCTGACAATTTGCTTTCCCGCGGTGTTGCTGACAAAGTGATTCCAGTTGGAGTGGTGGGCAACCTGATGCTATGGGCAGCAGGGCATCGTCTAGGAGATAGCAATGAAGAGTTCATCCGCAACGCGATGGAGGACGCTTTTGATTCGACCTTCAATCTAGCCAAGCGTTTGTTGGCTGATTACTCAGGCAAGATAATGCTACCAATTGACCTAGCTGTCGAGCAGGACGGCGAGAGAGTTCCAATTAGTGTCTCACAGCTACCAACTGAGTATCCAATCTATGACATCGGAATAGGTACGCTGATGCAAATCCGCCCTGAGGTAATGTCCTCAAAGTGCATCCTCTGGAATGGCCCTGCATCTTACTTCGAGAAACCACAGTTCGCCTTCGGCACCATAGAGATTCTCAACACTTGTGTGGAGTCAGATGCTTACTTCATCGTCGGCGGAGGTCACACTAGTACCTTGGTGGTTCAGAGAGGTGTACAGGAACAGGTGGGGCACAACAGCACCGGTGGAGGAGCCTGTCTTACCTTACTTGCAGGACGTAGGATGCCAGCAATCGATGCCTTAGAAGAATCAGCGAAGCGATTCTCTTGAGCTAGAAGTGGAGCCACTGGAGGGATTTGAACCCTCGACCGCCTGATTACGAATCAGGTGCTCTACCAGCTAAGCCACAGTGGCGACGCCGCAGCCACCCTAGGGCTGGAGATAAGGAAGACGGTCACGACCTTCAAGGGGGGTCAGTCCCTCGGTGGAGTCATGAAGTGGTTGAGGGGTAGTCGAACTCTCCTCAAGGTGTTTGGAGATGCTTTTCCATCTTCTACCGACCTGATATTCGAAGCGTGTGGCAAGGCTAATCTCGACGGGAACAGCCAACTTGTTCACATTGGTTGTGGGCCAGGAAGCGTCAGTTCCTTGATTCACTCAAGGTATGACTGTGCGATATCTGCTTGTGAGATACTTCCGGACATGGTGACGAACGCTACTGCGTCATGGGGTACAGACCGCCTCATCTTCGAGGTAGGAGGGGTTCCAAGGGTACCTTTTCCCGATGCATGGGGTACTCACCTTCTCGCGGAGTTCAGGTGCTCACCTTTGATTGATCCAGTACCGGCATTTGCTGAGTTCAAGCGGCTTCTCAGCGACGATGGTACTCTGATGTTAACTGAACTCGTGATAGAGGACACCTCGAAGTTGTCACCTCCTCTTCGTAAGGCGATGGCATCGCTCGCTCCAGGGTTGAATCTCAGAAGCATGTCTGATTGGACGGCTCTCTTGACTACGGCGGGTTTCGAAGTGCGGGATTCGTGGATAGATAAGGAGACACAGCGACAGAATGGGCGCAAGTTGAGAATGGCTGCGAGGGGTGCCTTGCTTCTCAGGAAGACAGGTCGATTGAAGATGGCTGACTATGGTCTTGGAGAGTTAGAGGAACAGTTTGACCAATTGGCCATCGATGCCATCACCGCGATCGAGGATGGAACCATACAAATTGGCGTATTTTTGGCTCAGAGAACCTGATTTAGAACGAGATACGACGAGTTAACTTGCCGTGAGGCTAATGTACTTCTCAGAGCGCCCAAAGGTGATGGCACGAGTATCGTCGCTCCTCCTCAGCCTGCTGATGCTGGCTGGTTCCCTATCACTCATGGTAGGTGAGATGGAGGCTAACAGTCAGACTCTTCCTGACTCGTCACGATACACTTCACCATCTCCTTCTGACGCTTGGGCGAGTGCGGCAGGTGGTACCGGTGCTGACATGGCTTGGGACATGGTGATGGATTCCAGTGGTAATACCTACGTTACGGGCACCTTTACCGGAACAGCGACCTTTGGCAGTACGACCCTTTCCTCCAATGGCGGAACCCAAGGCTTCGTTGGCAAGGTCGACAACTTGGGTAATTGGCAGTGGGCTGCTCAGACGCAAGGTCAGTACGACGCCATCGCCACCAGTATCACTCTGGGTGCAGGTAACGATCTCTATGTGGGTGGATTCTTCACTGACAGCACCGGTCAGAACGACGCAGTGGTACAGATAGGCGGAACTACTCTGATGGCATCTGCAGGCTCAACTACCGATGCTTTCGTCGCCAAGATTGACACGACTGGTGGGCAATGGATGTGGGCAAAGACATCGGAGAAGTTCTTCGATACATGGACTCAAATCGAAGAGTTTGGTACTGCGTCGGTGATGGATCTCATATTCCATCAGTCGAAGGTTTTCGTGGTCGGCTCGTTTACGGGCACCTTGGCATCTGATTCTACTTCTACCTACAGCTTCGCCAGCAATGGCACTTCGACAGACATCTTCGTAGGTGCCTTGACTTCTGGTGGAGCCTGGGATTTCCAAGCGGGTCTCGGTAGTGCGATGAGTTCAGAGATGGGAACTGCAATTCATCCTACCATCAATGGTGGCTTCATCTTTGCAGGAAACTTCCAGGGTTCCTCTTCTTACTGGTCGTATCCCCTCACCAGTGCCGCAGATTCACAAGATGTGTTCATAGGTCATGTAGATTCGACATTGAATGTCACATGGGTTACTGGAGCTGGTGGAACTGGAGTCGACAATCTGTATGACTTGGAAACTGATTCTTCAGGCAATGTCTACGCAGTGGGTAACTTTGAGGGGGCGCTCGCCTCTTTTGGAAGCACACAACTGTCGGCGAGCACTGGTAGTGCTGATGTCTGGGTAGCCAAGGTAGACACATCTGGTAACTGGCTATGGGCGCGCAAGGCAGGTGGTGCTGGCGAGGACCTTGGAATGGGAATTGCCCTATCTCCGGACGAGAAGACACTGTACACTACTGGTGAAGTGGCGGGACAGGTTAGCTTCGAGAATTCACATAACACTTTGATTGAGACAACCAATGGGTCTTCGGACGCTTTCGTAGCGCTTTCCGATGCGGCTACCGGTGATTGGCAGGAACTCTTCCTTGCTGGTGGTCCTATGGGTGGTGACCGTGGCTGGGCTATGGAAGTAGATTCTAGCAATGTTACTCATGTCGTAGGGCGCTTCAAGGGTACTTCAACGACTCCTGGTGAGTTCGGTTCTGATGATTTAGTCAGCAGTGGTGACTTCGATGTATTTGCCTGGAAGGGTCTTATCGAGGATGCTGACGGCGACAG
>CAXFCF010000071.1:0-5857 GCA_964000875.1 uncultured Candidatus Poseidoniales archaeon | reverse complement strand
GGTGAAGAAGGTGTACAGCCACCAATTGATGCCCGCCGAATCTGGCTTGGCATACGCGTTCCGTTCGGAATAGCACTGACATTCACCCTAGCCCTCTTCATCGCCAACGACATGGTTGACGACTGGGGACGTCTATCGAATGGTTGGGCGAATCTCGTGGTATTCTTCGAGGAATCCCTGTGGCCACCTGATTGGAGCGTCTTGGAGGCACAGTCCTACCCAGTGTGTGAGGAGAAGTACGGGTTCCTCTGTTCTACCGCCTATCTGGGTGTCATAGAGACACTCAAAATTGCTTTTGTAGCAACTGTTTTCGGCATGGCTCTATCACTACCGATATCACTCATGGCGTCTCGCAACCTAAACCCACCTTGGTTGACCTACCCAGCACGATTCATCCTCGCAGCTTCTCGAAGTCTTCCAAGTATTATCTGGGCAATCTTCTTTGTTATCCTCGTCGGGCTTGGGCCTTTCGCGGGAATCCTTGCTATGACCATTTACACGATTGGTTACCTAGGAAAACTGCAGTACGAGGCGATAGAGGGGATGCCCAGCCCTCCCTTGGAAGCGGCGGATGCAATGGGGCTCTCATGGATTGAGAAATCTATCAGAGTAGTGGTACTCGAGGCTGCGAACGGTCTGATATCGCAAGCGATATTCATGTTCGAATACAACTTCAGGCATGGTACTGTGATTGGAATCGTAGGAGCAGGTGGGATTGGATACTACATCAACCTCTATCTCAAGTTCCTTCTATACAAGAAAGTGATTGCCTACCTAATCATCATCTTCGTGGTAGTACTGCTACTCGACTTGTTGTCAATCTACGCTCGTTCGCTATTCACGGAAGAAGGAGATGTAGCCAGACCCAAATGGAGAGGAATCATGCTACCTCCCTCGATGATCTCCAAGAATCGATAAGAAGCCCTCAGGAGAAAGCTTCGATAGCGTCTGCCGTGATGCTGATTATCAGGTCTATCTCCTCTGAAGTGATTCCGAAGTGCGGTGTGTAGCGCAATGCGTTCCTTCCACCATGAATGACACCCAAACCACGCTTCCTACACCATGTCTCCACCATATCATCACCAACCACCATCATCCGGTCAGGGTTCAGTTCAAGTGAGAGTAAGAGCCCTGTTCCTTGAGCCTTCAACGCTATCTCTGGGTACTTCTCAGTCAAGCCCTCCAACTTGGCAAGGAATTCCTCCCCCATTGATCTAATGCCATCCCTGAGCTCAGGTGTCACCCTGTCTAACACAGCAACTGCCGTCTCCAAAGCTCTAGGGTTGGTGGTCATCGTGTTGCCATAGATTCCGACGACATACAAATCAGCAGCCCTGTCAGTCATACCTAAGACCGATAGTGGGTATTGACCAGCGCTCAACGCCTTGGACCAAGTCTCAAGGTCGGGATCCTCGCAGTCCTCGAACCCGGGATAGTCGATGACGGAGAGACAGCCCTGGCCTCTGAGACCTGCCTGTATCGAATCGATCAGCAACATGCTACCGTGTTCAAGAGTAAGACGCCTAGCCTCGTCGTAGAACTCACGGCTAACCATTTGGCCGGGGTTGCCCTCACCCTGAATCGGCTCGATAGCCATCATTTCAATGAAGAATCCCTCAGAATCCGCCCTCTCAAATACAGCGCGGAGCGCCTCCACATCGTTTGATGGAACCAAAACAAGCGTGTCCCTATCTCTGAAAGTAGCCAGATTAGCGTCATAGCGAGGCTTGCAAGAGTGGGAGAGTTGAGCCGGCCTGTCGGTTCGACCGTGGAACGCCTTTTCGATAGCTAGCAACTTAGCTGGTTTGCCTTCGTGCCTACCTCCTGGGCCAGTCATCCTCATCGTGTTTACATCTGAAATCCTACAGGCCACGGTAACCGCTTCGGAACCGCTATTCATGCAAATGAAACGAGTGAACGGACATGACCCTCTGGAGTGACCCAATTCTATCTTCAGTCTCTCTGATAGCCGCTTCTGGCTGAACGATGGAGTCATCACATTGGCCATGACCCAATTGTCGGACATCGCTTCAATAATCTCACTAGGGCCATGTCCCCTGCCAAGCATTCCGTAGCCGCCGTTATCATGCAGCACCGCACCATGTGAGGTGACAACCCAGGGGCCAAGGGCGGCAAGTGCGACATACGGATTTACCGTGGGTGCAGCATAGAAATTGATGAAGTCCTCCTGAAGGGTATCGACGAGGTCTGACTCAGACAGCATCAAGCGGTCTGCACCCATCTCCTCAATGACTCCTGAATGCCTTACAGCTGCCTCCTGAATTACCGACACTAACTTCTCGTCGCGGGAACAAAAGTCCTCGATTACAGTGTCAGGCAGACCTACGGTCTGCATCTCTCCAGAGTTCGCTCTCATCTGTGCAAGAAGTTCGAGGGAAGAGGCGCCCGGAGACAGCGTCTGAGCCATGTCGTCCAGTGGTCGAGTTAGCGTATTCAACGTTGCGAGGGGCTGGTGTGCCAAGAGACACGTATCAAACCTCACCCGTAACCCGAAACAAGGAACCTTCCGCATACTCAGCGAAGTAGAGGTCACCATTGGGGTGGAACCGTAGAGGTAACGGGGTTTGCAACCCTGTCACCACCTTGGTCACCTCACCCTTCCAGCCCTGCTCCGATTCCGGGTCGGGTACGAGATCCACTCGTACAATCTCCTTACCCACTGGTATCACCGTGTTCCACGACCCGAAGATGGTGACATAGACGGTGTAGTTGCCTCCCGGTAGTGTAGAATTGGCCGGTCTGAGGTCGATTCCGTTCGCAGATGAATGAGCGGCGAACTCGGCTATCGGACCAACAGTTCCCGTGGGAACTGGTTGCGAAGGATCGTCATCCGGCCAACCGTAGGCTGCACCCTCGCTCAATAGATTGAGTTCCTCCGGGGGGTGATCGCCTTCCCAGTCCCTACCGTTGTCGGTGAACAAATAGCCGATATCAGGCACCCATACTCCATCGTACGAGTTCCTCACTCCGGTTGCCAGTAGCTCCGTCTCACCGCTCCATGGGTCGACGGTAAGAAGGGCGGCGTTACGCTCGTCTTCCTCTTCACATACATTGCAGGTCGAACCGCTGTGCCAGATTAACGAACCATCGGCGCCCGGCATGACTGAGTTAGTCTGATGGTTACCAGACGGAACGCCAGATACCAGAACCTGCCCGTTGTCGAGACTCCAGTTAGAGGGGACGAGAGAATCTAGAGTGAATCCTGTGAGTTTGCCTGTTTCGGAAACGAAGAGACGATGTGTACCGTTAGAAGGATCGACCCAAATGAGCGCCCCGTGTGGATTTGTCAAGCCATCCAAGACTGTCAATGGGTCGTTTAAGTCACCTACTTCATTCAACTCCAAAGCGAGGATTCTGCCCCCGCGGTCGCAAACCAATAGCCAAGTCTGATCTATCCAATGCAAGCAAGATGGATCACCAAGGTCGGAGGCGACCTTCTCAACATAAACACCGTCCTCGACCGCTACCGGTTCTGGAGTAGCGAAGTATGGTAGCGCTTCGCGCATGACGATGCCGGATAGCAACATCAGAGTCAGAGCGATGGCGACGAAGACGGCACGGCTCTTCTTCGCCCGCTCTGGAGTGTCAACCTCAAGTTCCTCGGTGGCGTCCGCTTCCTCGGCCATCGGACATGCGAGCAGGTGGATACTAAAATGACCCACTCATCGAATCATTCGTACTGCTTACAACCATCGGGAAGCGACACCCACGAATGCTGTCTCTTACCGAAAATCGATACCTGAGGAAGAGGGAAATCACTGTCAGCGAAACTTCCGACCGTTACCGAGATGTAGTCTGGATAGGCGGCTACGCGGAAGAAAAGCGTACCTCCACACTCAGAACAGAACCCGAAGGTGATGTCACCGCCATCGTCGCCGGTTCTGGTGAACGATTTGATTTCACCAGACAACTCGACATCCTCATCCTTCCATCTCGCTACCACACTGAACACGCTGCCTGTCCTACGCTGACACTCTTGGCAATGGCAAACCGTAACTCGCAGTGGCTCTGCCATGGTACGCGCAGTCAGAGAACCACAGGCGCAACTCGCGAATCGCTCCTTCATATGACGGGGTTTGGCGCCCGAACGATGAACCATTCCATCGAAGAGGGGATGAAGGTCAGTTCACAGGGGGTTCTCGCCCGTGCAGATGCTCATGAATCCTAGTCGCTAGTTCAGAACCAATGCCTGGCACTTGTCGCAAGTCTCGCACAGATGCGTGGTCAATTCCGCGCCTCCCGCCAAAGTGGCGGAGCAGTGCCTGCAACTTCTTGGCACCGAGACCATCTACCTCCTCCAGCGGATCACGCAGTGCGCTCTTCTTCCTCTGTTTACGATGAAAGGTATTGACGAAACGATGAGCCTCGTCACGGGCAAGCGTAAGCAGGCGCCCACGACGATCGATAACTAAGGGGTCGCGGCCAGACATGTAGAGGGTCTCCTCTTTCTTAGCGAGCGCAGCCAAGTGGAACCTTTCCACTACACCATGTTCGTCGAGAAGACCTTGTATGGCTGATAGGTGAGTCTCCCCCCCATCGAGCAGTAGCATGTCTGGCCATTCCTGTTGACGCTTTAGCCATCTCTCTACGACCTCACGCATCATTCTCAGATCATCATGCACATCTTGCTTCACCTTGTAAGTGCGATACGCTTTCTTGTCCGGTCTACCGTTACGAATCGTGACGAACGCTCCGACCTTACCCTCTCCTTGGAGTTGTGCCATATCGATGCAAACGACCTCGTCGAGGCATGTTACACTGAGGTATTCCGCACACTCATCTGCCGAACGCTGCTCGAGATTACCTGAAGAGCGCCTGTCCATAGCGCGCTGCGCTTGAATCTCCGCATTCTGATCAGCCAAGCCTCTCAGTGTTGCAAGTTCGCCCCTAAGTGGAACCCTAGTCTCGACTGCTCCGGAGCGCCTCTCCGCTAGCCAACCATCTAGAGCATCTGATAGTGGTGATGGCACCAATATGCGTCGTGGTGGTCGACGAGATTGATAGTGCTCAGCGATGATCAAAGAAACCGACTCACTGACATCGCCGCGGTGGATAAGTGGATAGTTGGTCTGACCGGTAACGATGCCTTCCTTGGCATGTAGAATTACAACGGCTCCCAAATCACCTCGACTGGCGAAGCCGAAGGCGTCAACATCTTGGTAGAATCTGCTGGAAACGACACGCTGCGAAAGGGTTCTCTGGACTGCAGCAATCATATCGCGACTGCGGGCTGCCGCTTCGTACCTCATCTGAGATGAGGCCGCGTCCATGTCACCTTGCAACACTTCTAGCAGCTCCTCCGCCTCACCTCCCATCACTCGCTTGACTGCTGAAACTCTCTCGTCGTAGCCATCGTCCTGAATGCACGGTGCCGCGCATAGGCCAATGTGCATCGCCAAACAACCCTGTGGCAACAACTGCGGACAGTCGCGTATACCGAAATGACGCCGAAGTAATTGGATCACTCGCTTGGCGGCTCCCGCATCAGGGAAGGGACCCCACTTGAACGAATTTTCAGGTGGATGGCGGGTGTACATGATGCGAGGATACTCTTCGTCAGTCATTGCGATGAACGGGTATGACTTGTCATCGGTCATCAATGAGTTATAGCGCGGCTTGTGCCTGCGAATTAGTTCCCTCTCCAAGGTCAATGCCTCCGAGGGATTCGGGGTAACTATACAGTCAACATGATCGGCTCCCAACACCAATTCTGGAATCATTTGACGATCCGGATTCTTGGAGAAGTAGGACTTGACACGATCCTTGAGAATAGTCGCCTTACCGACATACAGGACGCGGCCGTCCTTTCGCTTGAACAGATAGACACCGGGCTCCG
>CAXFCF010000070.1:0-5931 GCA_964000875.1 uncultured Candidatus Poseidoniales archaeon | reverse complement strand
GCGCTACTAATCTCCTGCTTTTCCCTCTTCTTGATTGGATTATGCTGTCCTGATCCAGGGCAACAAATTGTTCAGAATATGCGCGAGGGCATCGGTGGAGTGGCGGGCAGCACGATGCCGAAAGATATCGCTGATTGGCACATAGGTCGACCAACTTGGGACGAAAAAGAAGGAGAGTGGGTCAGCAATCATTTGTCGCGGTTCGAGCAGGACATGCCGATGATCAGTCTCGAAGGAGAGGGCGAAGAGTGGAAGGTCTCAGTCGGAGGCGAATTGTGTCACTCGGAGGATGCGGAGGGAGATGAAAAGGAAGAAGGCGCAACCTACACCGCGGCCGAGGCGAGCGAGAAGATTGACGAGTTGGTCAAGGATTGGGATGACATCAATGCACAGGAACTGCTCTTCGCAGAGCATCCGAGGCACACCAAATTCCGCGCAATGTACAACTTCACTCCACCGATGTTTCACTCCAGATTCCTGTTCTCCGCTATCGGAATCGCTTTTCTTGGACTCTACTGGGTATTCTGGGCTCCAGATATGGTGACCAAAGATTGGCCAGAGTTACCACTGTACATCGCTCTTTTCTCACTGATATCTGTGCCCATCTCATACATGATGGGGCGCAAGGAAATGCAAGCATGGGACACGGTCACCTCAATTATCAAATTCCTCGATGCCGGTCACAACGAGTTGGTCGGACAGATTAGACCCTACTACGAAGAGCCGATTCCCGTAGTCTATGTTGACGGATACCGTGACAAGATTTTCACCATGCATGATGCAGTATACTGGAGATGGGCATACCGCGCCAAAGAATGCCGCAAAGAGACCTACAGAGACAGAGATGGGAAAGTGAGAACCCGTACTGTATGTGGTTGGGTCAATGTTAGGTCGGATGGTGGAAGCGTACCATTCCTTCTGCACGATGGAAGCGGAGGTGTGCTGGTAGATGTACGAACATTCGACGAAGTGGAACAAGTACCACAGGTCTTGGATACCAGCAGTCCGGGGAATAAAGGAGGAAATGACCTCTACAGAGCAAGTGCGGGAGCTTGGGTTGAACGCCATGAGTGGACCGCTTCCGCACTCCGTTTGGCAGATCCTGTCTATCTGATGGGGAGGGTCAAAAGTTTGGATGAGGAATATGTCCCGAAAGGTACGGTATCGGACAACGCCAGCAGAATCCACCAGAGCCTATTGGTAGTCGGAGAGGACGCCCCTCGGAGGGAGGCGAGAATAGCCTACGGCAACGAACTCAACCAGTTATCTGCAAGGAAGTCGGTGTTCACCCGCTATGGGCCTGCGGTTTTGATGACCTTAGTCGCACTGCTAGTTTTCTAATCAGGCGCCGTCCCCGGTTTGCTCCTTGAGTGCAGCGAGACGAGCCTTCGCTTCCAACAACTCAGCCTCGGCCTCGATTGCGGCTATCTCGTCTTTGAGAGCCTCTGTCTTCTCGTCCGCTGCTGACTTCTTTGATTCGACGAAGGAACCTAGGCTGGCTCTCCTGTCAAACATGAATTCGACCTGCTCATCACTGTAAATATCAAACAGGTCTTCCTTTGTGAAACCAAGCATCCTGGCGACTATGATAGCAGGGAACATCTGAATCATGGTGTTGTAGTTCTTTACTGACTGGTTGTACTCCTCAACCTCACTGGCCATCTTCGCTATCGCATGTACGCCCTCCTCCATACCTGCAACCAGCACATTATGGGAAGTGAGTTGTGGGTTTGATTCAGCGAACGCCAAAACCTGAGGGATGACGGTGTCGAGCAGGCCGCTTGCCTGACTGAGAGCCGATGGGTTGCGGCTGCCCTTAGCGTCAGCGAAGAGTTTGCGTGCCTCGACTATCTTGTCGTACACCTGGCTCTCTAGTCCCAGTTGCGCAAGGTCGGTCTCCTCAACCAAGGCTATCTTCTGATCCTTAACACCTATCTGCGTCTCTAGATTCTGGTACTGTTGCTCGACCTCATTCCTCAGATCAACCATCCTGTTGTAAGTTGACATCACCCAAAGTCCAAGCAGAACGAGGATTACAAGAGGGATCATGATTAGAGCAATCGCTGATAGAGCCATACATGTGCGACATAGGGGTGGGATTTGATGCTATGCCCGCCAACCATTTGTTACTGTGACCATGTTCATGAAGGTCGGTCCTAGCAGGAACAGCGAGGTTGTGGTGCGATGCGAGGCCAGATGTCTTCGTTCGACGTGGCGCGGATCGCCGATGAGTTGCGTGCATACATAGGTGCCAGAGCCCGCAAGGCGTACCACCCACATTGGGAGCAGGTTGTCCTACGACTCAACCCGAATGAGGAACCGCAGCTAGACCTCGTAATCGTCAGGGGGAAGCGTGTCTATCTGTCACGTAGGGACAGACCAATGCCGCCACAACCATCGCCATTCTCGATGCTCTTACGCAAGCACCTGATGAACAGCAGGCTAACGGATGTCAGGCAGCATGCCTTCGATCGCATCTTGGCACTCGACTTCGATACCCGAGATGGAATTCGTACACTAGTAATCGAACTGTTCCGAGACGGAAATGTCCTCCTGCTCGACTCCAACGGAGTGATTATCCAACCATTGACCAATGTGAAGTACGCCAAAAGAACCCTCAAGCGGGGCGAAACATACGAGCCCCCCCCTGCTCAAGTCGACCCGCGTACGCTTACTGAGAGTGATTTAGCTGAATTACTGTCTGACTCAGACGGAGACTTAGTGCGTACCTTGGCCAGCCGCGCCAACCTAGCTGGTTCCTATGCGGAAGCAGCCTGCTCCATGGCTGGCTTGGATCCGAAAGGCGAGCCGGAATCCAATCAAGCGGGAGTGTTGCTTGAGACCCTTCAATCGCTGACCTCCGACCTATCCAACGGTTCAGGGGGTGTGGCAGTTCTGGCTCCCGCCGCGAAGAATGGACTCAGCGAAGCTGGCGATAACCCGATGGCACGAGACATGGTGTTTGAGGAACACACTTCCGAGGTCTTGCCGTTCCCACTTCCCAACGAAGGAAAACCGCACCTAGTCAAGTTCGACCGGCTTGCCGACGCAGTCGACGCCTGGCGTGGGTCATGGGATTCCACCGCCGCCGCCCGGAGGGAGCAGGAGAAGGCAGAGAGTATTGCAGGTGACACGCACCCTGACGAAGGGAGTGCACTGGAGCGAAGACTCGCACAGCAAGAGAAGGCAATAGCCCGATTTGAGGCGAAGGCAGCGGCGCAACAGGCCATCGGACTCTCCATCCAAGAGAACTGGGATCATGTAGAGCAGTTGATGAGCCAGACCATAGAGGCAGCCGAGAACGGTGGCTGGGATAGCGTCAGGCAGCGTCTCAAGGAGATACCTTGGATTGAATCGGTCGATGCCGGCAGGCGGCATATGAAGGCCTACCTGCCCGACGAGGAGGATGAGCCTGGAGCAAGGATTGAACTCCACCTCGATCAAACCGTGCATCAGAACGCACAACGCTACTTCGATGCTGGACGTAAGCAAAAGGAGAAAACAAAAGGCGCCAAAGTAGCTCTCGAGGAAACTCGCGAGAAGATTGCCTCAAACGAGAAGAAGAGAGCAAAAGATGAGGCAGCAGGACGGCTCTCGGGCTCAAAACGAAGCAAGCGGCTCTGGTTGGAAAAGCATCGCTGGGCGATTGTGGAGGGTGACCACTTGGTCGTTGGAGGTAAGGACGCTCGGGGCAACGACACAGTGGTCAACAAGTACCTCAAACGACCTGACCTCTACTTCCACGCCGATATTCACGGTGCACCGTCATGTTCACTGAAACTCAAGGAAGGTTTTGAGGCGGATCCTCACCCGCCACCAGGACTTCCTGAGGGCGTACCTGCACTGCGTTTGACCCAGACTCTAGATGCAGAACAGTTCAACGAAGCGACACGTGAAGCGGCGGCACAAATGGCGGTCGTCTGGAGCCGTGGTTGGTCGGGTGGCGGTGCGGCTGCCACCGCGTTCTGGGTCGAACCAACTCAGGTCAGTAAAACTGCTGAGACCGGAGAAGCGCTGGCGAGAGGAGCCTGGATTGTCAGGGGTAAACGCAACTGGCTACGAGACTTGAGGATGGAACTGACCATCGGGATGGCGGTCGTCAATGGAATTCCACTGCCTCTCACCGGAACCCATTCAGCAGTTACCAAGTGGTGTAACCGATGGATTAGACTTGGGCCAGGCAACCAAAAGAAAGAAGCTATCGCCAACAGAATCGCCAAGTCTACGGGCATCGCTCAGGACGACATACTTGCTGCACTACCACCCGGCAACCTGCAAATCCTCGATGATCACGTGTGATGAACTGAAGAACTGCGCAGACCCTACCCATTGCATCAATAAACCAACTCCGGCTCCCAGAATCCTTGATGAAATCGCCTCACTGTATTTCGGGTGATGACCTTCGTATATTCATCGAAGAATCGGTTTAGAGGTCTTTTGAAAATGGTGTGCAGATTTTGACCACCTTCACCATAATATCTCCAATTGTCTCCAAGAATAATCGCGTCATCAGCACCCAACGTCCAGCCTATCAAATTCAGGTAATACATCACCTGTTGGTAACTCGCAGCGAAGTATCGAAATCGGATAGAGAGACCTTGGTATTGACCGACCAACTCGTAAGCCCAGGTGTTTCGAAACCATTCACTTGGCGAGTAATCCATTGGCAACCTTTCATCTTCGGGTTCGGGTCCAAAATGCAACTGTGTCGTTGATTCCAATCGATATCGCTGTCGTTGACCATTTGGTTGATTTGGACTGTAGAACAATCTGTCTACCGCTCGCTTGACCGTATGAATATCAATCTCAGGATTGATATCACAATACACAATATCCAACGAAGTCGGCACATCCTCAGTGATAGGTCCTAACCCTTGCATCGCATCTCGAATCATGTGTAGCGAACCATTGAGGCCACCGCCATCCCAGAAATCAAATCCACAGGCAGGATACACAATTCGTATCTTCTTCGAATTCATTCCCAGTCCTCCTCGAAATCATCAGGCCATAGCATTTCTTCATCATCATTCAGATGAAAATGCCATTTTGTGCTCATTTTTTTCATTTTATCCAATCTATGCTCATCGATTCTAGCTTCTGCCAGATTCTTATTCGCAATAGAATCCACCAATCCAATCAAGGATTTAATCAATTCACTCATTCTTTCTTTTATCATTTTTTCAACTCCATTTTTTGTAGGAATATGATGGGCGTGCTGAGATTTGAACCCAGGTCAAGAGCATCGCATACTCCAGTGATATCCGCTACAGTCACACGCCCTTGTAGCAGACTCAAACCGGCGAGGGCGCCCGGATTCGAACCGGGATCTAGGGGTTCGTAACCCCCGATGCTATCCGTTACACCACACCCCCAAGTAGGCGTATTCGTTGCGAAAACACCTCCCGGTTCAGAGCCTAGAGAGAGGTAAAAAGAAGGGTTACATTGGTTCGAAAGCACGCTCATAGGGTCGTTCTCGACTGCGAAGTCGATCCCCCCTGATATCATTCACCGTGTGCATATACTCACCTTTGTTCCGGTTACGTAGTTCCGATGTGCTTCTGCCCGATAAACTTTTCGGTTCTTTCGAGGATTTTGTAACAAATTTTGAGCCAAAAAGGGTCGCGAGATATCATTCAACTGCTATCGCATGGGTAATGTCGTGAAGGACAGATTGCAATCCCTTGTGAACCGCATTTTTGTGCACGAGGGCGTAACGCATGTGCCTGGAAATCGGAAGTTGTAGCTAGATATTCTATTAAGTATGTTTTATATATTCTCAATTCTTAGTGCATCCATGCCTAGTTATTTTTGGGATGACAACGAACCAAGGGAGAGCATGTTGTCTCGATATCTGGCAAATGGAGCACCTCCTTGGATCTACAATTTCGTTTCCTCGGGAAGTGCTGATGGAACGGCGATAGAGAGATTTTT
>CAXFCF010000069.1:0-5999 GCA_964000875.1 uncultured Candidatus Poseidoniales archaeon | reverse complement strand
ATGGGGACATACATGTACGACCAACAGGCTGGAGAGTTCAAACTTCGACCGGGTCCGCTTTTCTCAAACATCCTGCTTGCTGACGAAATCAACCGTGCTCCTCCAAAGACACAGGCAGCTCTGCTAGAGGCGATGGAGGAAAAGCAGGTGACCATTGAGGGTATCACCCATAAATTGCCAGCACCGTTCGTCGTTCTGGCAACACAGAACCCTATCGAGCAGGAAGGAACCTATCCTCTACCTGAAGCACAGATGGATCGATTCCTGATGAAGATGTCAATGGGTTACCCTGACCGCTCCGAAGAGAAGGCTATCCTTGCTCGCAGGAAGTTGAGGGGGAAGGACGACCACGATGTTCAGCAAATAACCTCACCAAAGAAGGTGGTCGCCATGCAAAAGGCGCTGGAGACGGTACATGTCGACCCCGCAATACTGAGTTACATTGTCGAGATTGTCCAGCGAACCCGTGAGGATCACAGAGTCATCACCGGTGCTTCACCGCGTGCTAGCCAATCACTGTTCAAGACGAGCCGTGCAGCAGCAGCGATTGACGGTAGGGACTATGTCATTCCTGATGACATTAAGAGTGTCGCACTACAAATTGTCAGCCACAGGATTGTCCTAAAGCCTGAGGCAAAGATACGAGGAATCACTGGAATGCACATCACGAGGAAAATCCTCTCTGAGGTTCCAGTACCTGTCATCCAAACCGCTTGAGACGACTCACTTTGGGTCGAATCCCTCACATCAAGGCGCTTCACTGATTAAGGTTCGATTGACACCCCACCTTGTCAAGGGGAGGGGAGAGGTCTGGATCCGTACAAGATGGTCATCGCCTGTTGCAACCAAAAGGGTGGTTGCGCCAAGACGACCACTGCGGTAAACTTGGCTACTGCTCTAGCCGAAGGCAACAAGTCTCGTGGCATCCCTCCAGCCAAGGTTCTACTGATTGATCTCGACCCTCAAGGCAACGCCTCCACCTCATTCGGGATTCAGAAGAGCAAGTTGGATAGGACGGTCTACGACTTGTTGATGAATGACCTCGGTGAGGAATTACCAATATTGGAAGAATACCTAATGTCCCCTGAGATAATCTCCGACCAGATGCGAGAAGCCTGGAAGAACCAGAACCTCGGCAAGAAAATCCCAAACCGGCTCAAGGTTGAGAATCTCTGGCTGCTGCCCTCTAACATCCAACTATCCGGTGCCGAAATCGAGTTGGCAACCAGAATCGGTCGTGAGACCAGACTGAAAGAAGGGATTGCTCAAGCAGTTCATGAGTTTGACTACATCATTATTGACACGCCTCCAAGCCTTGGTTTGCTGACCATCAACGCACTTGCGGCTGCTAACTGGGTTCTCATACCTGTACAGACCGAGTACTACGCACTAGAGGGCATGAGCCAACTGATGAATTCCATTAAGCTGATTCAGAGAAGAATCAATCCCCACCTCAAATTGTTCGGTATCGCCCTCACCATGTACCAGAAAACTCGCCTATGCAACACGGTCGCCTCCGAGGTTCGCAAACACTTTGAGAAGCAAGTGTTCGAGACGATGGTACCCCGAATAATCTCAATCGCAGAAGCACCGCTCGAAGGTGCACCAGTAGTCCTACTGAAGAACCCAACACGCTCAAACAAAGGATCTCAGGCATATTGGTCATTGACTAGGGAAGTCTCGGGAAGAGTACGGGATCTACGTGATAAGTACGGTGTAAACGAGCCAAGCAGGTTGAAGATGCACAAAGTTCGCAACTCCTAATTGATTAGTAAGTCCGCAGTGTGCGTTTTCCTCGAAAAACACGGATGATGTGGGGTTACTCACCGGCACACTTCTATAGATGCAATCGAAAACTCTGTGCAAGGTGTAAAGATGGGCTCTCCAGACATGACTTCAGTTAGTGTGAGTTTTGAGGTCAGAAGACAATTGAACTCAATGAGAGCACTTGGTAACTACAAGAGCGTAGACACGCTTCTCCAGCACTTGTTGAAGGAATATAGGCTCAACCAAATCAAGAAGGACAGTGACGCCTTGCAAGACTCTCTAGCTGGCATTGCTGGAATGGATGCCGATGCACTGGTCGAAAAATTGTCACTCTCCCCATTCAAGGAGTGATCAAATGAAGGGACAAGCTCCTGCCTACTGGTTCGACGCCACTAGTCTAGTCAGAGGGCTCTTCGATTCCAAAAGTGATGAACACTCATTGTTGCAACTCTCTTCCTGTAATGTGATTGAACTCCATGCCACGAAGAAAACTTGGAACTCGTTCCTCTGGTTGATGATGAATCACCTCAAGCAAGGTGGAACGCCCACGATGTCCGGTAAAGAACTGGGCGAACTAAGGCGACGATTGCCAATCGAGTTCCACTGAACTCGAATCATTCCTTGTTCTTGGCTTCCCACCATTGGTGCCCATAGTAGACCCACTGTTCCATGGTCCAACCAGCTGGCAAGCCACCAGGAGGTAGCTCCGGGGCGCCCGGGGGAAGAGCATCGGTCGATGGCATCGATGGCTCGGGTTCTGGCTCCGGTTCGGGTGCGGGTTCTGACGCTGGCTCAGCAACAGGCTCTTGCTCAGTCTCAACCGATCCAATCGCTTCGCCATCCGAATCATCGGGTGCATCGAAGTCTGAAGATTCATGCGTTGGATCCAATGATTCGTCCTCGGATATGTCTTCAGCCATGCTCCACAACTCGTCTTCGGATACTCCGTCGCCGAGAGATTCGCCTTCCCATCCCTTCTCATCTATGATTCCACCACGAGTAGAAAACTCCTCGCCTTCCTCCATAGCTTGTAACTCCTTAGTAGCGTCTTGGTGAGTATACTGGGCATCGACCGCTCGCTTTGACATCGATGACCTGATGAGGCCGATGATACCCCATGCGGCTAGAATCAAAGCAATCAGCCCAAGGCCGATACCACCGCCTACAATTACGAATTCCTTGGCAAGAGTCATCGTTGATTTCTTGCTTGATTCAGAATCACCATCCCCTGTGCTGTTAGTGTTTGGTGTGAAGTCGCAGATTGCGTACTCCTCTGGGTATTTCTCGCAGAATTGCTCCTCAGTCTGTACCGTGGGATCGAGATCGTCCCAATCCGAGTTGTCACCAACACCGTCCCTATCCGAATCGACCCACTCACTCTTGTTCGTCGACCAATCTGTCAGACCATCTCTCTCACCGCTGTCTTCGTATCCATCTCCATCCATATCGATACAACCGAATCTTTGGATTGTCTGGTACTTGTTTTCCTCGAGGTCGAAGAAGATACCACGGGTGCTGTTACCCCACTCAGATGGACACCAATCAGGGTTGGTACCGGTCAGGTTGTCACCGTAGTTGTCTTGATCCGTGTCACAATATTGGGATGGATCCTGCGGATAGGCGTCTGCACCATTAGGGAATGCTCCCGAACATTTTGGCTCATCACCCATAGGGTTGCTAACACCATCATTGTCGGAATCCGGGCATCCTTGTCTATCCATGTACGAATCCCCTGGTGAGTTGGGGCAATCGTCAGGGTCAGTACCATCCGGGTTGTCACCCAATCCATCACCATCACTGTCTAACCACTGAGTCGGATCATCCGGGAAATCGTCACCATCTAATCCGAGAGTGTAGTCACCGTAGCCGTCACCATCACTGTCCTCAAACTGGTCGCGGTTGTTTGGGAACATATCTCCATTGGTTCCGTTCGGATTGTCACCGTAGCCATCACCATCGCTATCAGCCCACTGGCTCGGATCGTCCGGATACTCATCTGCGGAGTTGCCTCGAGGGTTGTCACCGTGACCGTCACCATCACGATCGAGTTGCTGAGTAGCGTCGTTGGGGAATGCATCGGAAGAGTCTACTATCCCATCATCATCTGAATCAAGATCGAACAACAAGATGTCAGCGTCGTTGGAGAAAGTCCTCAGCACATGGAACGCAGACCCTCCAAGGGGTTTGATGCCTCGAATCTCACCTAGACCAGAGAATGTGTCCATGACTGAGAAATCAGAGGAATTGACCAAAGAAAGGTGACCATTGTGGGTGCCTATGTATATGGTTCCATTATCTCCTTCATGTACTGCAGTTACCGTGCCACCATGAGATAGATAGGTATCGATACCAATAGACCAGTCAGATGTAGAGTATGTCACTAATTGAGCATCCTCTGTGACGACGAGGATATCTGCTCCATCGTTGATGAGATATATGCCAGATATCGCTGCGGCGACATTCATCATCACTGTAATCTCGGAACCGTTCGTTCCATATGAGGCTCTGACGACCTTATCCTTGGCTCCTGTAACCACATCTCCATTGGGTGTAACGACAATGGAGGTGAATGTAGATAGATGGGATGTAGTGGCGATGCCCGTATCCGTGGTGTCATCATACTGCAATCCAGCCTTGATATTGCGAGCACCCATCCAAAGGTCGCCATCAATATCCCAAGCGACCGCATCCACTCCTGTGGACAACGAAATTTGGTACAACTGATCACGATACTCTGTAGATATGACGCGAACGCCTTCGTCGGTGGCGAGAGCCAAGCGCCTCTGGACATTGTCTATCGCCCCAGCATTGATTGAAGTGTTCAATGAGTAGTTCCATGATTGTATATAACTGCCATTCGGATGCATGACAAACGCGGTAATCTCACCCGTCTCGTTAACGACGACAGTACGGTTGTCATAGGTTTCCCACCAGCCCACTACACCACTGTCAAAGTTCTCAATCTCCCCTGCATTAGCTATTCCTTCAGCACTTGTGATAGGAACGGCTGCGAACTGCACTAGCACCATCATGGTGAGGACAATTGGAAGTCGAATGTCCCGGGGCATGTCTCCCTTGACGGGCGTACACCCTTTCAAGTCGCCGCATTGCTGGCAGAGTGCGATTCATGGCCTCCTAAGGAGGCCAATCACTCCTCTTCATCTTCTGATATGGATGGCTTCAAAACCGGCTTGACTGGCCTCAGTGCAGCAGTGGCTGGTTTCAAAACCGGCTTACTCGGTGTGAGCGTAGCGACCTCTCCTTCATCCGGTTCTTCATCGGTTTCGACCTCGGTTCGTGGTTGAAGTACTGGTCTTTGAACCGGCGTGAGAATCGCTTGTTCCGGGGTTTTATCATCCGGGCTTGCATCTGGAATTAGTCGACCGCCACCCGGTGGAGTTCTGCGAGGAGTTGCGGCTTGCTCGTCTTCTCGAATCAACCTTCCACCACCCGGTGGACCACGCTTGGGAACCTCAACCTCGGTTGATGGTGCGGAATCGCGAACTAGAAGCCCACCTCCTGGTGGGCCACGCTTAGCTGGCTCGGGTTCTGAATCGCTCTCTTCAGATACTAGTCCAGCCAAATCAGACATAGAAGTCACCGATGGCTCTGAATCTTCTTCTTCATCCCAATCATCCTCAACCTCGGTGACTGGATCCATCGGTTCTGATTGAGGTACTGGATCAGATTCCTTAACCTCTGGAACTATCGGCTTTCGAACTGGAGCAAGACCTGGCCTTGAGAGCTCAGTAACACCTGATTTTGCGGGAATGCCTGAACCTAGTGCACCTGGTCGCGTGGTTGCAGCACCAAGGCCACCTTCCTTCTGTGCGGTTCCAATTGGTGCTCTAGCCGGAGCAAGTCGGCCACCTCCTAGTCCAGCACCTGCTGTAGGTTGTCCACCAAGTCTTGGAGCCGAGGGCTGACCTAGTCTAGATCCGCCACCTAGGGCTTTGCTCTCCGGTTCGGCTCCAGTAGCGGTAGATGGCATGGCTCCTTGAGCACCTTTGAGGGCTCCCATCCAGCGTTCGCGCCTCGACAGAACTCCATCTTGGCTCTCAAGGTTCTCAACCTCTTCTTCCATTTCCTTGAGTTTGATTTGCTCTTCGAGATCCTCATCAGACACGAGGTTCCTCTCTAACTGTGAGCGAATCTTCTCCTCTGCCACCTGCTTGAATTCCTCGGAGCGCTGCTCCAGAGTTACTAAACGCTCGCGGATTTCAGCACGCTTA
>CAXFCF010000068.1:0-6016 GCA_964000875.1 uncultured Candidatus Poseidoniales archaeon | reverse complement strand
CAAGGAGTTGTGCCACGATGAAGAGAACCCAATTTCCATCCTGATGGTAACTCACGATCCGGACTTGGCTAGCCAAGCCGACCGCATGCTATTGCTACGTGATGGCACTGTAGCAGCCAGTGACATTCGCTCTGCTTGGGGTTTGGACGGCGAAGGAGGTGAAGAGGAATGACCTCTGATACCGAACAACAGGATGATATTGAGCGCCGCTCAATATTGGAAAAGGCGCTCGTCGTCATTGGTCCTCTTTCTCTATTCGTGGTTCTGTTGAACCTGTTCTATGGCTTGGGCAATTTCATGAGTGGATGTCCAGAAAGCCTCCATCCGACCTGTTCTACTAACAAGAAATTGAATTGGTTGGACATCGGAAACATGAGCCACTGGGAGGCCTGGAGCACCACAGGTTCGGTTGGTATTCCCGATGTGTTCCTTATTCTGATTAGCATTGCAATGCTTGTCATCGGTTTTTTGGGTGTGGACACAGATCGTGCAGAAAAAATGCGCAGACTTCGCGAAATCCTTGATTCAAAATTCGTGCGCCGTAACATTGAGCGCTTTCGAGATGCCCCTGACAACCTTCGATTGGCTGCGTTAGGTGCATGGCGAGGTAGAGAGAGGGGCATGGCGGTCTTTGCTGGTGTGTTCCTTTCCAGTTTGGTCATTACCACAGTTCTTGCATATGGCGTCGGTTTGTCACAAGCATTCTTCGAAGGATTTCTTGAAATCA
This sequence comes from uncultured Candidatus Poseidoniales archaeon, assembly GCA_964000875.1. GTDB lineage: Archaea > Thermoplasmatota > Poseidoniia > Poseidoniales > Thalassarchaeaceae > MGIIb-Q1. Next base: position 5,289 of record CAXFCF010000068.1, on the reverse strand, counting down.
ACGCATTCGATGCTAAAGTAGAATTCAACAAAGCGCCCTCGGAAGATGGCTATGGATGGAGCAACGACACAGCTGATTTGCTTGAGGTATGTGACGAATTGGTCTCTATGGAAGAGTTCTCGGATTGTACTGTCGTTTTCGGGAAGAAAGGTCTTCACAGTTCGATTAGTTGGGGTAACGAGAATGTGTTCAATGCTGTTCCGTTGATGATGCAAGAAATAAGATCAGAAAATCCCGATCACACTTGGGATACAGAAGACATTTGGAGTTATCAGTACACAACAGGGCCACCTGTTGCTGATACCCGCGCAATCGCGTTGATGGGTCCCGGGGCGTTTGACGGCGTCATCGCCGATCGTCTTTCCGAGAATGTCATCAATGTAGAAGGAAACGAAGGTGTATGGAAAACTGGAGAAGAAGTAGCTGAAGAAAGAGGCGTTTACATTCCTTCAGATATTGCTAGTTTGTCTAATGCAGCAGTTGGTGACTCTCTTACAACCTTGAATTTCTCTTACACTTCTGATACCGCTTACCCCGGGGAAATGGAGGAAGAGGACTGCGCAGGTGAGATTCTCATCATCGCCGAAACCGGATTCATGCATTGTCAACATGTCATCACTGTCGATAATGTCACAATTCTCGGAATCTACGAGCCTTGGCCACAGAGCAACCCTACATTGGCCGCAAACCCCGTCTTCTCTACTTGGGCTGTCCTCAACGAAAGCCAGCGAAAGGTACTGGTGGATAACGATCATGTCTATTTTGGATTGACTCTGGATCGCTCCTTGCTACCCACTTCCTCGACAGCGGATGCTGCTGATTGGTTGGAAGAGTTGGGTCGCACCGTAATGTACACTGAGGATGCTTCTGGTGACCGTATGAATCGCGCATACGGTAGTGGTGATGTCGAAGTATACTACATTGACATCATTAGTGGAACCATTCTGTTCCTCAACATCTTCCTAGGACTAATTCAGGCCTTTGATTATGTCATCATGATTCCAATCGTGGTTCTTTCTCTCTCGGTACTGGTCTATGGATTGGTTCTATCACTCGAGCAACGTCGACGTGAGATTTCGATTCATCGGGTCATTGGAGCTACTTCTACAGGTCTACGTGGTATGGTCTTGCTTGAATTAGCAGTTATTGCTACTATTGCTTGGTTCATTGGCTACTTGTTAGCGATGGCTGCGGTGCCAGCTGTGTTGGCTAGTGTCGGATTCATGCAATTTGAACCCCTTGGATTCACTGTCAATCCAAGGCTCAGTATCGCCGCGACGATGTTCACTGCGTTTGCCACATTAGGTCTAGCGTTAATCTTCGGTCGTAGTCGAACAAAGGAGTTCATGGAGCTTGAAATCGATGAAGGAGTGAGCAAGATTCAGAAGGTCAACAAGCCGAAAGTATGGCTTCATTGGTTGCTGTTCTTAGTTGGTTCCTTAGGTGCGATCGATACTTGGATGGAAATGAATGGCAGCGAAGACGGAATACTCTCGAATTGGTTCGTAGAGGGGCTCGTAAACGTATTTGGTCCCTTCATGTTGTGGATTGGTGGAGCTCTATTGCTCGGAAGATTAGGGGCTGCGGGTCCGAGAATCATGCAGTTCTTCTTCCGGCGCTCACCTCTTTTGTCAGATGTCAAGCGTGGTCTGAAGGGCAGTGGTTCTACAGAATCAGTCAACCGTTTGGCCGTCATCATGTTGCTCACACTGTCAATTGTCACCTTGGCTGCAGTTCAAGGATACACTGGCACATTGGTCGATGAGAGAACCGCAGACGTTGCTGTTGGAAGTGACTTGCAGGTGGTAATGTCGGACAATCAAACCGCATCTGAAGTGGAATCTATCATTGCTGAATTTAGTGGAAGTGAAGTCACTGTAACGGCGGTTCATGTACCCCAAATAGCTCTCGTTCCAGAGGGTGCGGAAGGAGTCAGTGCATATGTTCTGTTGAATGATAGTGCCGATGTGTTACATTGGTTCCCTCAAGCAATCCCTGGTGACGATGTTGCGTCTGCCATGATAGCATACCAAGAGGGTGGCTTCACCGCGGGTGAAGATGCAGCATACCGTTTGGATCTCTGGGGTTCAGGGCGTGCAGGCGGCTCAGACTCGGGCGATATCCTACTTGGAGAGGGTGATGATCGCACTGAAGATGTCAATTTCACATGGAATGAAGTATCCTTCAACCTCTCGACCTTTACCATTGAAACTATTCCACATAACACAACTCTGCGCTACATCGGAACACACCAATTCATCCCTGGTGTCCCTACAGCGGAAATGTCGGAAAGCATCATCATCGGCGAATCAGGTTACCGTGATTTGATGGGCGATGCCCGCGTTGACGAACTTGCAGCCACGATTTGGATAGTAAGTGTAGACGGCATCAGTGGTGAAGAGTTGAAGGCCTTGCGTGTCAGTTTGGAAGCTGATACTAGATTCGACTCGGCACAGGACTGGGAGACCTCTCACGACGATGTCGAACGCAACGGAGGCCTCATCTTTGGAACACCAGGATTGTTGACCCTACAGTTCATCGTTGCCAGCATCGCTGCTGTCGCCTCGGCTTTCGTCTTCCTGTCACTGGTTCTCAATCAGCGACAAAAGGAATTGGCGGTGCTGCAAGCGATTGGTGCTAGTCCGAACCAGATTATTCGTTTGGTCTTGTTTGAGATTCTCTCGATAATCATGGTCTCCATGGCTTTGGGAATGCTGTTGGGAATGGGCTTGTCTCTCTCGTTCAATGGATTGTTCAATGTGTTTGGATTCATCTTCCAACTCTTCTTAGGCGGCGAATCATCGATTCTCAGTCGGGAATTGGTTTGGCCATGGTTGGAATTGGGCTTGGTGTCTCTGGCAGTGTTCACAGCGGTAGTCACGGCTCTGTTGTTCACAACGCGCAAGGCGCTGCGTTCAGATTTGGCAAGCGTGCTCAAGGGGGAGTGAAAATGTCGGAGAGTTCTGAACCCATATTGGAAGCTAACGCGCTGTACCATGTCTACGAATCCAAGGCAGAGGACGGCAATGTCGTTGCGCTTCGAGGTTTACATGTCAAGGTCGAACCAGGCGAAGCTGTTGCCGTTGTTGGACCCTCTGGATCAGGGAAATCCACACTCCTGAAGTGTCTGGGCGGATTGATGAAGCCCAGTGCCGGTAATGTATCCCTTGATGGAAGCAACATGACTCGGTTGACAGGAAAGGAATTGGTCGAACTGCGACAACAAACAGTATCGTTCATCTTCCAAGAAGGCAACCTATTGCCGGATATGTCCGCTTTGGACAATGTCGCTCAGCCGTTGCGACACCAGAAGGTATCACCTAGAGAGGCTAAGCGTCGCGCTCAAGAATTGCTGGATGAGTTGGGTATGGGACATCGTTCCAAAGGCCTCCCCTCGATGCTGTCGGGTGGTGAACAACAGCGAGTTGCAATCGCTCGGGCGTTGATTACAAACCCACGTTTAATCTTGGCTGATGAGCCAACAGGCGCATTGGATCCAATTACCAGCCGAGAGGTTCTCGCCCTGTTCAAGGATCTGCACGAAAAGAAGGGTGTGGCCTTCCTGATAGTCACACATAGTGCAGAAGTAGCAGCATTCTGTGATCGTAGCCTTGAACTTCGTGGTGGTCGCTTCATCGCTCAACACGGTACCGACTTTGAGGTGACCGACTTGGCGGGGTCACGTGAGTTGATTGTAGATGACATCGGGACGATGTCGTTCTCTCCTGACATCTTGCTTGAGATGGGGGGTGCCGGTCGCTACGAGGTTGAGGAGGTTGGCGATGGTCGTTTGGTTTTGGTTTCAGCAGAAGAGAACGAATCTCTTCTTATCGGTGGGAATACCTTGGCTGCCAGTTGCCCGGCTTGCAACCACAAGTACACCGATGAGGAAACCCAACTCTGTCCTGAATGTGGTTCAAGCCGCCCAATGGTATAATCAAACCGTTGGTAGTTTGAAACTCTGGGGACTGGCGATTCCAAGGTCAGCGGGGTATTCCCTAACCGCTTCTGGAAGCGTCACAGGTACGATTTCCTTTCCGATGAGAGCCACACGACTCTCTCTACGATCCGCCAGCACCTCACGTCCGACCATTGGTGCGAGAGTGTGTGAGAACTCCATGATTTCGTCGTGCGACGGCATGTCGTCGATGTTGTGGTTGTTCTGAGAGTGTCCGACATATACGTAGCCCTTCGCCTCGATGAAGTCGGGGTCAGCCATGTTATCGAGTCGAGCGTAGTCGGCGTGATGACCCAGTGAATGGTTCTTGATTAGCGTGTGACGGCACACTGTTCGAGTATCTAACGAAGGAAGAAGAGCGAGTGTTTCTTCCAATTTTTCCCAAGCCCCGGTGTTGAACTTTGGTTTACAGAGGCGGTCGAACAACTCCTTGTTAGGCGCGTCGACTGAGACATACAACTGGGTAGGTAGGGGATCCAAATTCTCGATGACCTTGGGAAGACTACCGTTGGTCACTAGGAAGGTCGACACTCCGTGTTGATGACAAATATCGAGGAACTCGCCAAGTCTGGAGTAAAGAGTCGGCTCACCATTCAGTGAGATGGCGACATGCTTCGGGTTCTGTGCTTCTTCCCACTTCTCAAAAGGCACATCTTTGTGCCCCTTGAAGCCTGTTAGTAGCCTCCTGTGAGCCTTTACGCTCTCGTAGAACAGGAACTCGGGGTCATCGTCAATCTTGTTCAGGGTGTCAGAGTGGGGTTCTCGCCAGCAGTAGGTGCAAGCAAGGTTGCAGGTGTCGACATTAGGAGCCATCTGCATGCAACCAGAGGATTCGATTCCGTAGAATGTCCCCTTGTAGCAGCAACGGTCGTTCTTCAGATTCTCCTTGGTCCAGTGGCAAACCTTGACTCCGCCATGTTCTCCAACGAGGTGATAGGACTGTTTTGCGAGTTTGGCAGCGATTTGAGGTTCAATCTTCGTGATTGGGCTCTGCATGCTCACACCTCCGACAGCACATCCCACAGTGGGGCAGTGTCAGATGTGTCTGGGAAAGGCCGCTCAGTATTCAACGCGCCGGCGTTGGAAAAGTGAGGCGGAACCGAGCAAAGCGAGGGTTCCAGCTAACTCAAATCCGGGTGTGTACCACGAATCAGAGTCGTCATTGCTTTCTTCCTCTGGATCTTCAGGAATCTCCTCTTGCTCAGAATCAGGATTCGTAGAGGAGTTGTCGAGGGGGTCTGGTTCTGGGCTTGTCGTGTTGTCCTCGGAATCCGGTATTGTTTCATTACCGTCGTTTTGGGATGAACCTTCATCATTTGGGGTATCATCAT